>JAEUTU010000113.1 GCA_016786925.1 Bacteroidia bacterium | reverse complement strand
TCGGTACTACAAGCCGAAAACAATGTCAAAGAAGCGGCAAAAATGTATAATAGATTCTTTTTCACTTTTATTCAATTTTTTAGTGAAACAAATGTATCAATAAATTTGAATTTTATCTACAAAAATATCTAAACGGCAGATTTTACAAATAAACGGTTGAATTGGAAAGTATTTGTAGCTTTGTGGCAGATTTAAGCCGATTTAACGAAACAAGCAGAGATCGGTATGTTTAATAAACGATTTAATTGAATCAAAACATGTCAGTTCACAAAGAAATTAAAAAGGTAACCACCCATGTACTTCAGGAAATGAAGCGTGGTGGCGAAAAAATATCCATGCTGACCGCATACGACTATACCATGGCAAAGATCGTTGATCATGCCGGGATAGATGTGATCCTGGTAGGCGATAGCGCTTCAAATGTTATGGCTGGACATGAAACTACCTTACCAATCACCTTAGATCAAATGATCTACCATGCTTCGTCTGTTGTACGTGCTGTTGACAGAGCATTGATAATCGTTGATCTGCCCTTTGGAACCTATCAGGGAAATTCCAAGGAAGCTTTAAACTCTGCTATTCGCATCATGAAAGAAAGTGGTGCGCATGCGGTAAAATTAGAAGGAGGAAAAGAGATCACGGAGTCCATTCAGCGTATCCTCACGGCAGGGATCCCAGTAATGGGACATTTGGGCTTAACACCTCAAAGTATTTATAAATTCGGAACATACAATGTACGCGCTAAAGAAGAAGCAGAAGCTCAAAAATTGATCGAAGATGCACATGCACTTGAAAAAGCAGGTTGTTTTGCAATTGTTTTGGAAAAGATCCCTGCAAAATTGGCTGAACAAGTAGCAAATGAACTGGCTATTCCTGTTATTGGTATTGGTGCAGGTGGAGGTGTTGATGGACAGGTATTGGTATTTCACGACATGGTTGGTTTAACACACGAATTTAATCCACGCTTTTTAAGACGTTACTTAAATCTGTACGAAGAAATAAATACAGCTGTAGGGCAATACATCAAAGATGTAAAGTCAAAAGATTTTCCAAATGCTGGAGAGCAATACTAATATCTAATTACGAATAGCTATCGTTACGAATTAAAAACACTAATCATCAAACACTAAAAGTCTACTCCGTTAAATTCAATTTTTAACATGACATTTAGTAAAGTAAAACGAGATGATCTTTTATTTCCTGATCTAAGCTTCCAAATAGTAGGTTGCGCGTTCGAAGTTTTTAACGAATTGGGGCCAGGGCATTCTGAAAAAAATTATCAAAATGCATTGGCTTATATTTTTAAGTTGAGAAATATTCAATTTAAAGAACAAGTTTATTATCCTTTAAAATTTAAAGAAAAAGTAATCGGACGAGGTTTCTTAGACTTTTCGGTTGAAGACAAAATTATTGTAGAATTAAAAAAAGATGAGAATTTCACAAAGACCAGTATTGATCAGGTCTTAAACTACCTAAAAACGACAGATCTAAAACTTGCCATTTTGATCAACTTTACCAAACAAGGTGTAAAATTCAAACGAATAATCAATATTAGTGAATCTAAAAATTTGTAATTCGTATATTCGTGTTTTATTAGTAATTAGATATTAGAAGATGGCCTCCACTTTAGAAGTTTTATACGAAGACAATCACATTATTGCCATTAACAAACGGCCATCCGATATTGTACAAGGCGATAAAACAGGCGATACTCCTCTCAGTGAATTTGTAAAACAATACATTAAGGAAAAATATAACAAACCGGGAGATGTATTTATCGGAACAGTGCATCGGATCGACAGACCGGTAAGTGGTATCGTGCTTTTTGCAAAAACAAGCAAAGCATTGGCTCGATTGAATCAAATGTTCCAAACAAAAGAGATACAAAAAACATACTGGGCTGTCGTAAAGAATAAACCAAAAAACATCAAGGGGAAACTCATTCATTTCCTCAAAAAAAATGAGGCAAAGAACATGTCGAAAGCTTTTGACAAAGAGCAGACGGGAGCACTTCGCTCCGAATTGGATTATGAGATGATACTCAGTTTAGACAATTATCATTTATTGGAGATCACTCCACACACAGGAAGACATCACCAGATCAGAGTTCAACTCTCAACGATGGGATGTCCGATAAAAGGAGATATAAAATATGGATTCGACAGAACAAACAAAGATGCGAGCATACATCTGCATGCCCGCAAAATTGAATTCATTCATCCTGTGAAAAAGGAATCTGTTACGATCATCGCTCCACCACCTAATGAGGTAATATGGAATGAGATCATCAAACGTATAGGTTAAGCATTAAGCTCTATTACGACTAAACCATTTTCTTCTTGGCTTATTGGCATTATCTTTCTGCTGTCCATCATTCTTATGTGTTCTATTTTCTGAATGCTTTTGAGGTGCAGATGCTTCTTTTTTGCTAAATGTTTGCTGGCCTCTTCCCTCCGGTCGTTCTTTACGAACCTGTTGCCCTGTATTTACTGAAGTTGTATGTCCTCTTCTTTGATTTCCTTGAGAAGGACGTCTTTGATGTTGCTTCTGAGGCGTTTTCACTACCGTATGGTTTTTTAATTCATAGACATGATCATCCACCACCGGGATCTGTTTTCCGATCAACTTCTGAATATCTTTCAGATATGCTTTTTCTTCGGCATCGCAAAATGCAATAGCAATACCACTTGCACCGGCACGACCTGTACGGCCAATACGGTGAACATACGATTCAGGAATATTCGGCAACTCATAATTGATCACATGCGATAATTCATCAATATCAATACCGCGTGCAGCAATATCTGTAGCAACCAATACGCGTGTTAATTTTGATTTAAAATTATTCAAAGCATTCTGGCGTGCGTTCTGCGACTTATTACCATGAATGGCTTGTGCCTTGATATTGGCTTTCAACAGATCCTTCACAACTTTATCGGCTCCATGTTTTGTTCTTGTAAAAACCAATACACGCTCGATCGTTGAATTCTTAAGTACATCGATCAACAAATGCTTTTTATTTTCTTTATCTACAAAATACACTACCTGATTGATCTTTTCGGCAGTGGAAGAAACAGGCGTTACTTCTACTTTGGAAGGATTCACTAAAATGGTATCTGCCAAGGCTACAATAGCAGGAGGCATTGTTGCTGAGAAGAATAAGGATTGACGTTTTGCGGGTAATTTTGCAATTACTTTTTTAACATCATGAATAAATCCCATATCCAACATACGATCCGCTTCATCCAACACAAAAAATTCGATCTTGCTGATATCAACATAACGCTGATTCATCAGATCCAACAAACGCCCGGGAGTAGCGATCAACACATCCACTCCTGCACGAAGCGATTCTACTTGCGAATGTTGATTAACTCCTCCGAAGATCACTTTGTAATTTAGCTTCGTATTTTTTCCATAGTTCTCGAAACTTTCTCCGATCTGAATAGCAAGCTCTCGCGTTGGTGTGAGCACCAATGCTCTGATCGGCTTTTTACCCATTACAGGAATTTTATTGGCACTTAGCAATTGAATAACCGGAATAGCAAATGCTGCTGTTTTACCTGTACCTGTTTGCGCACAAGCTAAAAGATCCTTTCTATTCAATACGATAGGTATGGCTTGCGCCTGTACCGGTGTTGGTTTTGTGTACCCTTCTGTTTTTAAAGCCTGAAGGATCGGCTCAATTAAATTTAAATTTTCAAATGACATGTTATATGTTATTAGTTAAAGACCGGAATATTAAAAACTTCATCGCACCGGTCGGATGCAATGCAATTTTATTTTACTGGTTAAACTTCTAATTTTTGGGGGTTGTTAGCTCCGAAAGCATTGAGAGAAAAAAGATACCGTTTGAACGATATGACTACAATGAGTAGTTTAATTCATGTAAGAACAGAACAAAGATAAGCATAATAAACGGATAAAACCCTTTTTATTATTTACCAGTCCTTTCTTCTCATTTTTTTGATCTCTGAATCCCGTTTCTTGGATGTCAATCGTTTTTCTTTTGATGAGCGGCTTGGCTTGGTTGGCTTACGTTTCTTTTGAACCACAAAACATTTATGGATCAATTCATAAAACTTTTTTATTACGATCTCCTTATTCCCTAACTGATTGCGTTCTGTTTGAGATACGATCTGAAGAATACCTTCCTTCGTGATCCGGTTCTCTAATTTAGATAGGATGACCTGTTTTTGTTCTTCGGAAAGTAATGCTGAATTAATAACATCAAAATCCAACTCCACTTTAGTGGATACTTTATTCACATTCTGCCCACCGGCACCTCCGCTTCTTGAGGTTTTAAAAGTGAATTCCGGATCGAATACTATTCCTTTGATGTTCATAAAACAAAATTAAACAAATTATCCGGGAAGCATTATTCCTTATTTTTGAAACAGATATCAGCCGGTTTTCAAATGAAACACTATTGCATTTTACTTCTTTCCATTTTCATAACAGGTCGTCTTGCATTTTCGCAAGACACACTACATCAATATAAGATCAATTATTACAATCAAAAGGTCATCAAATATCTCGATAGAGAAAAACAATTGTCCAATTTCTACAAAATTGATAAAGAAGGAGTAAAAGTATATGCTTCTCCGAATGACAAATTAAAAGACTCAGTAGAATTTAAAATCAAATGGGAGCAATTTGCCGAGTTCAACAAATGTTTACGCGCAGGAAAAGATGCCGCCTTCTTTGCTTCAAAAAAACACAGTCAATTATCCTGTGAGCAAAAAAGCGAAGCAGCACAACAGCCTGCATACAGTCATCTAAAAAAATTAAGTGGACTCAAGATCGCGATCGATCCGGGGCATGTGGCGGGCGACTTTGAAATGGGAAAAACAGAAATGAAATTTCTTTCCTTCAAAAAGGACAGTTTAAACGGTTTGGCTGATTCTATTCAGATAGCAGAAGGCATGCTCACTTTTGCAACAGCAACATTATTAAAAGAGAAACTGGAAGCGGATGGCGCCACCGTATTTCTTACACGAAAACAAAATGGATATACAGCCTTTGGGAAAACATTTGATCAATGGATAAAAGACGATTATAAAAACAAAGTAGAAGAACTCTTTAAAGCCGGAAAACTTTCTAGTGAAAAGAAAAATCAAATGCTGAGCAGTCAATATGACAAAAGAAAAAAATTCCTCTTATTTAAAGACATCGAATTAGCCAAACGTGCTGAGCTCATCAATGAGTTTAACCCCGACATAACCGTTATCATTCACTTCAATGTAGATGAAACCAACCTTGGCTGGAAAAAACCTGGAAACAAAAATTACAACATGACCTTTATAGGAGGAGCATTTATGCCGGGTGATCTTTCTTCGCGAGAAAAACGTTTTGAATTTTTACGCATGATCGTTAGCAATGACATAGAAGAATCCATTCTACTCAGTGGAGCCGTTACTTCGCAATTTGAATCGGTATTAAAAGTGAAGACAGCGGGACCGAACGATGCAAAATACTTGAGAGAAGGCTGTTTGAGTACACCACAAAAAGGAGTGTATTGCCGGAATCTACAACTTACACGATATATTCATGGGCCATTGGTGTATGGTGAAACGCTGTATCAGGACAATATCAATGAATGCAAAGCATTGAACAAAGAGGCTGACAAAACAAAGAATGAGCGAATAAAAGAAGTGGCAGAAGCATATTACAAAGGCATCTGGGATTACATCACCACAAAAAACGTTAACTAAAAAGAACGATATGTTAAAAGCGCAAAAATTGCGCTTTTTTATTTGCTCTGTATCTTTTTGTTGATCCCTGAATTATGAGGTTAAAAGTATCCACCCTAAAACCTCAAAACTATGGCTTCAGCAAAAGAAACTCCCCGCCAAAAAATGATCGGAATGATGTACTTAGTACTCACCGCATTATTAGCTCTGAATGTCTCAAAAGACATACTTGATGCATTTATTGTAGTAGATAAAGGTTTACAAAACACCAACCTTAATTTTAACGACAGAAACGAAAACCTTTACGCACAATTTGATCTGGCTAAATCTGTCGATCCGGTAAAAGTGCAACCCAATTGGCAAAAAGCACAAGATGTAAAAAAACGATCGGCAGAACTATTTTTCTATATCGATCAGCTCCAAAAACAATTGATCAAAGAAACGGATGGCATTTCAGCTGATATAGCCGACACGATTCAAATGGCCAACATCTCCAGCAAAGACAATTACGACACGCCCACCAACATTTTGATCGGAGATTCCGAAGATGGTAGCAAAGGAGCATCACGCGAGTTAAAGAACAAGTTGAATGAATTTAAAAAAAGTATCACATCATACATTGCACCGGAAGATCAAAAAAAGGTAAGCATTGATATCAATACCGATGACCCTAAAACATCAGAGAACAATGAAAACTGGGAGATGTATAATTTTTATCACCGTCCTCTTGTTGCTAGTCTGACGATACTATCGAAACTAAAGAACGATGTTAAAAATGCAGAATCAACTGTTGTGGACTATCTATTAAAAGAAGTAGATGATGGCAATTTAAAATTTGACACTGTTGCCGCAAAAGTGATCGCTCAGAGCAATTATGTACTATTAGGCGAAGAATACAAAGCCGACCTATTCGTTGCTGCATTTAGTAAAACGAAAGACCCTGAAGTGTTAGTGGGCGAATACAATGAAAGCACTAAAAGTTTTTCGACAACACCGAATAAAGTGGAAACACAAAAAGGAATGGGAAAATACACCGTTAAAACAAACAAAGAAGGAATTGTCAGTTATTCGGGTGTGATCAAAATGACCTCTCCCAAAGGTAAAGAAATGCAATTTCCATTTAAGTCGGAATACATTGTTGCAAAGCCGGCATTAACTGTTGCTGTAGAAAAGATGAATGTTGTTTACCGTGGACTCGATAATCCGATCTCTGTTTCCGTGCCGGGAATACCCACAGAACGACTAAGCGTATCGGCTACAAATGCAACATTGGTCAATTTAGGAAACGGACAGTTCAATCTGAAACCAACCGGTGATGGAGTAGCGAATGTAAATGTGATCGCGAATATGGGAAATGGCGAGAAAAGAAATATGGGAACAATGACCTTACGTATCAAACGCATTCCGAAACCTGTTGCAAAATTGGGTAATATCACTTCGGAAGGCAGCATGAGTAAAGGAGAATTTGACTCCAAGACCACGCTGGAAGCCTATTACGATAATTTTCCTTATCAGGCAACATGCAAGGTTACCTCCTTTACCATGTCGTATCTTACGAATGGTGTGATCGGTAGTATCAATATTTCAGGGAACAACATCTCCGATCAACTGAAAACGATTTACAAATCATTAAAGAGAGGAAGCAAAGTATATTTTGAAAACATTGTAGGAGTGGGACCTGATGGACAACCCAATAAACTGGGAGCCTTAACAATAAAAGTAAATTGAGTGGGGTGATGTGAATGGAACAGGGCAATCGGTAAAAGATTGCCTTGTTCTTTTACATGGGATCTACATCCAATTGAATACGAACCGGTTTGAATGTTGTATCATTCTTAAACATCGTGATCATTTCATTCAGAATCTTTTTCACCTGAACAACCGATGCTTCTCTTTCAACTTTCAACAAAATATTTTTATGGTATAAATTCCTTATTCTTGACACCAGAGGAAACTCAGGCCCTAATACTCTTTTCGCAAAATGTAGTTTCAATTGATCGGCCAAAAATTTTGAAGAAGCATTCACCAGATCAAGATCTTTATGAATAAGTGTGATCTCGATCAAACGATAATAAGGAGGGTAATGGAAATTTTTTCTGTCTAACAACTGATTTGTGTACATCGACAGATAATCATTGTTCCAGACATTCTGAATGATACTATGATCCGGATTATGCGTTTGAATGATCACTTTTCCTCTTTTATTTTTTCTTCCTGCTCTACCTGACACTTGTGCCATCAACTGATAGCTTCTTTCAAATGCTCTAAAATCAGGAAAGTTCAACATACTGTCGGCATTCAAGATCCCTACCATACTTACATTATCAAAATCCAAACCTTTCGTAACCATTTGAGTTCCGACCAGAATATCAATATTCCCATCTTCAAAATCCTGGATGATGTGCTGATGCGCAAACTTGCTGCGTGTGGTATCCAGATCCATGCGGGCTATTTTTGCTGCAGGATAAAAAATAGCTAACTCCTCCTCTATCTTTTCGGTACCAAAGCCTTTCATCTTGATATTTGTATCGCCACAGGCTGCACATTTAGTTGGAGGTTTTACCGAATAGCCGCAATAATGACAACGTAACTGATTGGTGTTTTTATGATACGTTAAACTTACATCGCAATTGGTACACTGTGGTACCCAGGCACAGGTATCACATTCTAACTGAGGAGCAAAACCTCTTCTGTTTTGAAATAAGATCACCTGCTCTTTATTCTGCAAAGCCAAAGCAATATGATCAAGTAACATAGGAGAGAAATGTGATTTCATTTCTTTTCGTTTGCTCGCTTCTTTTACATCTGCGATCAGGATCTCCGGCATTTGAATACCACCAAAACGCTGCTTCATTTCTGCAAAGCCATATTTGCCTTCTTGTGCATTAAAATAACTTTCCACACTTGGAGTGGCAGAACCTAATAATGTTTTTGCTTTATGAATATGTCCCAGGAAAATAGCTGAATCACGGGCATTGTATCGTGGAGCAGGATCATATTGTTTAAAGGAAGAATCATGTTCTTCATCTACTATGATCAATCCTAAATTATCAAATGGCAAAAACAATGCTGAACGGGCACCGATGATCAGTTTATAGTTGGATAGTTCAGAGTTTAAAGTTGTTGTGGCTTGTTCTTCCTGCTCTACTGAATTTTGATCTCCGGTTTTTAAACGTTGAACTTTAAACGTTGAACTCAAAACACTCTTCCACACCTCTACTCGTTCGTTCTCATTGAATTTACTATGATACACGCCTACCGCTTCGCCAAAATATTTTTTCAAACGATTAATGATCTGAGTGGTAAGTGCGATCTCCGGCAAAAGATATAATACCTGTTTCCCTTCAGCCAACACCTCTTCGATCATTTTTACATAGATCTCTGTTTTCCCACTGGAAGTAACACCGTGCAAAAGCGCCACATCTTTTCCCTCATTGAATTGTTTATTGATCAGATCAAATGTTTGTTGCTGAATATCGTTGAGTTGAGTCACTTTATTCTCATTCTCGAAAGCCGTCAATCGTCCTACTTCTGCCTCATACAAGTCCAGCACATTTTTTTTCACTAATCCTTTGATGGCAGCATCCGCACCATCCACCATTTTCACAATATCTTTTTTCCTGACCTCTTTTTTATTTTTTGAATACCTTTCTGACAGCTTGATATAGGCCATCAACACATCCAATTGTTTTCCTGCTTTTTTCTCCAGCTGATCGAACAATGTTTTCAATTGTTCTTCTGAATCATAAGCATTAGCTAATGTAACGAAGGTTTCAATTTTAGGTTTGTAACGCTCTTTCAATTCCTCTTGTATCACCACGATCCCTTTTTCGATCATGGGCTTGATCAAGGGATATACTGTTTTTTGTTCAACAATTGCTGAAACATCGTTCAAGGAAAGTACATCGCGCAACTCCAGCGCATCGAGTATTAAAAACTCTTTATCAGAAAGATCAGTAGTAGGTAGTTTTTCTTTGTAATCCTGATGCAGGATCAATTTTGTTTCGCTCGACAAACGAAGTCCGCCCGGCAAGGCTGCGATCATCACATCACCAATCGTACACATGTAATACCCGGACATCCATTCCCACAATGCAAATTGTTTTTCATTCACCACCGGAAATTCATCCAAAATAGATTCTATGTATTTTGCAGCATACTGTTTCGGAGGAACTTCATGCACTCTTCTGACAAGAGCAGAATACAATTTTCCTTTACCGAATTGCACCACCACTCTTTGTCCCACAGCAATAGAGTCGTTCCAATCATAAGGTACACGATATGTGTAAAGATTGGGAACCGAAAGGGGCAGAATTACATCAACAAAGAGGGTAACACGACTCATAACGCAAATATACCAAACCGCACGAATGAACGGTCAAGAATTTACGCACAATTATTCTTTTCGGAATTTGATATTTTTTCCACGCGTACCTCTGAAGCGGTAACGTTTGGATTGAGTTTCAACTATGGATTTAAAATTTTCCACCTTGGCAGAAGTAGGATCGATCACCGGATTCACATCATGGATCTTTTTTAAGGTATCTACCACAAAAGGAATATGGTCGATCTTGAGTTTGAATCTGCGATTGGTAAAACCCATTAATAACTTCGACTGGAACATATCGGTTGCCACTGCAATTTTTGTAAATCCTTTTTCTTTGGCGATCCAATATGAATTATAAATATTTTCGGTGCTGTGCTCCGCTTTTTCTTCCAGAATTATTTTTTCCTTAGGCACACCCAATTGCTCGGCATACAAAGCCATAATACGAGCTTCTACATAGGGTGTGTACACTGCACCACCTGAAAAGATCACATTTTTGGCAATGCCTTGTTTAACGAGATACGATGCCCAGATCACTCGGCCTCTCATCGCCATGGTCCATTCTTTTCCTTCGAAAGGAACTCCCGGAACGATCACTACATCATAGGGTTGATTTTTTAACGCGCGTTTATACAAGCGTTCCGGTGAAGGACGAAACAAAGCACATCCTGAAAAAATAAGGGTAATGAATAAGAGAGCTAAAAAACGCATGTTCAATTTTATTTCCTTTATAACACGATTGTGTGCCTATTTGTTTAAAGCGACAAAATATTTACCATACGCATCAAATCGGGATTTAATTCCTGAATGTGTTTTACGGCATGCTCGAAAGGAGTATAGGTAATTTGTTTGTCCACAATTCCGATCATGATATTCTTTTCGTTTTTCATCAATGCTTCTACTGCTGCAAATCCCATCCTGCTTGCATTAACCCGCTCCATTGCTGTTGGATTACCACCACGTTGAATATGTCCCAATACTGTAACCCGTGTATCATAATAAGGCAAACGTTGTTTCACCTGCTCCGCAATTTTAAAAGCACCACCGGCATCATCACCTTCGGCAACCAGAATAATTTTTGACGATTTATTTTTTCTACCGCTTTCCAATTTTTTGATCAATTCCTCAACATCCGTTTTTGTTTCCGGAATAAGTATCGCTTCTGCTCCTACTCCAATCCCGGCACGTAAGGCGATCAATCCCGCATCGCGCCCCATCACCTCTACAAAAAATAAACGATCATGACTTTCTGCTGTATCTCTGATCTTATCAACTGCTTCCACAACCGTATTGATGGCTGTATCGTAACCGATCGTAAAATCCGTTCCGATTAGATCATTATCGATGGTCCCCGGACAACCCACAAAAGGAATATCACATTCTTTAGAAAATTCCAAAGCACCTTTAAAAGAACCATCACCACCAATAACGATCACCCCTTCCACACCATGTTTCTTTAAATTGGCGAATGCTTTCTTTCTACCTTCCAGTGTCAAAAATTCTTTACTACGCGCGGTTTTTAGAATGGTCCCCCCACGGTGAATGATATTGGCTACTGATTTTGCATCCAATGGAATAAATTCATCATTGATCATTCCATCGTATCCATGTACAATGCCCATCACTTCCATGTTGTGATAAATAGCAGTTCGCACCACAGCACGAATGCAGGCATTCATACCCGGGGAATCACCTCCAGATGTAAAAACAGCGATCTTTTTCATGTTAACTACGAATACGAATTTTTACGAATATACGAATTACGAATACTATCTACGAATACGAATTTTTACGAATGTACGAATTACCATCTACGAATACGAATATGTACGAATATACAAATTACGAATACCATCTAAGAATACGGATCTATTCATTGATTTTTGCAGGTGATAACACCGGCAAGGATTAATCCTACTTAATCTACAACTCTCCAATTCTACAACTCAAAACTCTAACTATTCCCTCTTCCTTCCAATTTATGGATCTTTTTAGTTCCTTCATAGATCTCATATTTCTGGAATTTACATTCCAGCTGACCGTTGAACAAAGTGATCTTACGTGTTGGACGTAAACCAACATGTTTGAAAGCTTCCATATTTGAACTCAATATCCAGCAATTGTATCCGGCAAATTTTTGTTTGAAGGTATCACCCATCATTTTATAAAGCTCTTCAATATTATCTTTCACCATGCGCTCTCCATAAGGTGGGTTGATGATCACCACACCTCTGCCTGGGGGCACTTCAAAATCTTTCATATCGCAATTACGGATGCTTACCACATCATCTACTTTTGCCAGCTTGATATTTTCTTTTGCTTTTTTAGCTACGTTTGGTGACAGTTCACCTCCAATGATCTTTTGTTCATGATTGGTGATCTTGTTCACAGCCGCATCAAAAATGGTATCCCACAATTCTTCATCAAAAGGCATGAATTTATGCCAACGCATAAAACCGAAATCTTCTCTGAAATAACCGGGAGGAATATTATTGGCATACAATGCTGCTTCTATCAAAATGGTTCCCGATCCACACATCGGATCAATAAAATTGGTGCGCTTATCCCAACCGCTCAAGATCACTAATCCGGCAGCCAACACCTCATTGATCGGAGCCAAATTGGTCTTATCGCGATACCCGCGCTTGTGCAACGATTCGCCTGAACTATCGAGGGAAACGGTACAAACATCATGAAAAATATGCAAGTGAATACGGATGGTCGGTTTGTCAAGATCTACATCCGGACGTACATTGTGTTTTGCCCTGAACTGATCTACGATCGCATCTTTTGCTTTTTGAGATACATATTGAGAGTGTGTAAACTGCTCCGAATTCAAAACCGTGTCAATCGCCAGCGTATCATTCACATCCATATATTTCTCCCAGTCGATCGACTGAATAGCCTCATACAATGATTTTTCATTATACACCGTAAGAGTCTCAATAGGAACCAATACCCTCAAAGCTGTTCGCAGGCACAAATTGGCCTTGTACATAAAGCCTTTATCGCCCACAAAACTTACTGCACGGTTGTGTATTTCCACATCCTTAGCTCCTAATCGCTGTAATTCCTGCGAAAGGGTTTCTTCCAGACCATAAATGGTCTTGGCTATCATCTTAAAATCTCCGTTATTCTCCAATTCTAGTATTTTTTCACAAAGGTAGCTATTTAAAGCAGTATGTAAAATAGCACTTCAATAATTACATATTGACTATCAATCACTTACAAAACCAAATCTAATTTCCGTCTTTATTCTTACGAAAATGTAAAAAAATACAGATGAATTGTTTGTTTTATTAGATAAAGTGTTATTTTTGAGCATTCATTTTAAACCCTAAAACATAATCTGAAATGAGATTAAAATTTATTACCCTAAAAGGATCTTTAGTATTATTATCAGTAACAGCTCTTTTAACTACAGGATGTGGTGGCGATGATGCAGCAAACACAGATGAATTACCTCCTGTTGACAGTACTCAAACTACTATTTTGAACGTAAATGGTGAGATCTTCAGTATCCCATCTCCAATTCAAACTGCATTTTTGATCAAAAACAGCGGTGCTACTTACAGCAAAGAAGTATTGAACCCTGCTAATAAGTCATCTCAATATTCAACCAACTTCTCAAAAGCATTGAATCTTGGGATCTATGGTGCTGACTTAGGTTATGTTACCATTTATGACCAAACGCAAGATGCGATCGGATACTTAAACGCTGCTAAAAAATTAGCAGATGAATTAGGTGTTTCCGGTGCGTTTGATGCACAAACGATCGACCGTTTCCAAAAGAATTTAGGTAACAAAGATTCTATGTTGGTATTGGTTGGTGTGGCTTACCGCTCAAGCGATTCTTACTTAAAGAACAACGACCGTAACGATGTAAGCGGTTTAGTCCTTGCAGGTGGATGGTTAGAAAGTTTATACTTTGCAACCAACGTTTACAAAACAAAACCAAACGAAGATGTAAAACGCAGAATTGCAGAACAAAAATCATCTTTACAAAGCTTGATCAAATTATTGACTCAATACTACAGCCAGCCTGAGTATACAGAGTTCATCGATAATTTGAACGATCTTTCAACGGTATTCGATGGTGTTGAGTTTAAATACACTTACGAAAAACCAACTACTGATGCTGAAAAGAAAATGACCACTATCAATAGCAAATCGGAAGTGAACATTACTCCTGAGCAAATTGAATCGATCTCTCAAAAAGTAAAATCGATCAGAACGGCTATCGTTGGTTAATCAGAGAAAAAATTGAATTTTTAATTATTGAAATAAGCTCAAACTAAATATGAAAAAAGGATTATTAAAAATAGCATTGGTTTTATTAGGTTTTATAGCTGTAAACTCTGCTTCTGCTCAAATTTCAGATACAGTTGCCAATTCCTGTGCAAAACACTTAGGCAATCAATTCATCTCTGATGGACAACAATACCGTGCTTTGTTAATGAATGCAGATGAAACTGCTGAATTCCATACTACTCTTTATGGTGGAACTATTTACCGTATTGCTGCTTGTTCCGGATTAAGCGATGGAAACCTTGTATTCTCTGTGTATGATAGCGAACACAATTTATTATTCACAAACAGTGAATTTAAAAATGCTCCATATTGGGATTTTAAAATTAACAGCACATTGGATTGTACTATTGAAGCACGATTAGATGGTGCACAAGCAGGTTCAGGAAGAGCGGTTGTACTGATCGGCTTCAAACAGGCCAAATAGACATTACTATTAAAAAATAAAAAAGGCATTAATTACTGCGGTATTAATGTCTTTTTTTTTCAAATCATATTAAGCGATAAAACATGAGTGAACGAATACTGAAAGCCCTGATGCAAATGTTTGCCATCATTGCAAGGGTAGATGGGATCAATGATAACGGACGACTGATCGTACAGTCATTCTTGAAACAACAGTTGAATCAGGAATTGGTGGATCAGTATTTGAAAATATTTGATGAATTCCTGGAAGCACATCATCAGGTTACCAAAAAGAAAGATGGTACCGCTAAACGTACTTCCCTTAACTCAGTTAAAGTATTAAAGATCTGTACACAGATCAACGGAGAGCTTACTCAGGTTCAGAAGGTGGTTGTATTACTTCGCTTGATCGAATTTATCAATTCAAACACCGAGATCGCTGAACAGGAATTAGAATTTGTTACTACTGTTGCCGAAACATTTAATATCGAAGATGCAGAGTTCAAAAGCTGCATGGAATTCGTTAAAGCAAAAGTTGACGAGATCCCTGACTCTCAAAAAGTATTGGTGATCGACAATAAGCTGAATCACAACTTCAACGAAACAAAACATATTTATGCTGAAGGGGTAACCGGACAAGCTCGTGTGTTATGGATACCAAGTGTGAACATGTATGCACTGGTATATTTTGGCAAGAGTGACCTTTTACTGAACGGACAGTTATTGTTCCAGGGTAAAGTGTACATCCTAACTCCGGGTTCATCATTACGTAGTTCTAAAGTGAAGCCGGTTTACTATTCCGATATTTTAAGTGCCTTCATGGCAGATACCTCTAAAGCAAAAGTATCTTTTGTAGTACAAAACTTAGAGTACAAATTCAAAGGTGGTAAATTAGGTTTACGTGACATCAACTTCTCCGAAGAATCCGGTAAATTGATCGGTATCATGGGAGGGTCCGGTGCCGGCAAATCTACTTTATTGAATGTATTGAACGGAAACGAGATCCCAAGCGGAGGATCAGTGAAGATCAACGGCATCAATATTCACACTCAGAAAAAAGAAATTGAAGGTGTGATCGGTCACGTTTCTCAGGATGACCTTTTGATTGAAGAACTTTCTGTTTTCCAGAACTTATTTTACAATGCCAAACTTTGCTTTGGAAATAAATCCGACAAAGAGATCTCTGATATGGTGGTAGAAGTACTTACCGATATTGGTTTGATCGAAACACGCGACCTAAAAGTTGGTAGTCCCTTAGAAAAAACCATCTCCGGTGGTCAGCGTAAACGTTTGAACATTGCCCTTGAATTGATCCGTGAGCCCTCTGTATTGTTTGTTGATGAACCTACTTCCGGTTTATCATCACGCGACTCAGAGAACATCATGGACTTATTAAAAGAGTTAGCTCTAAAAGGCAAACTCGTGTTTGTGGTTATCCACCAACCTTCATCCGACATTTTCAAAATGTTCGACAAATTAATGATCCTGGATGTGGGTGGTTATCCAATTTATTATGGTAACCCGGTTGACTCCGTGATCTATTTCAAAACTGTAGTGAACCATGTGAATAGCAATGAGAGCGAATGTGTGGAATGTGGTAACGTTAATCCCGAACAGGTATTCAACATCATTGAATCGAAAGTATTGGACGAATACGGAAACCTTACCTTAAACAGAAAGGTATCGCCAAGCGAGTGGAATGCACATTATAAAGAGAAGATCGAGAAGAAAGTTGAAGATGTTGGAAATTATACCGAGATCCCGGAAAGTACATTCAAGATCCCGAACAAATTAAAACAGTTCAAGGTTTTCATTACACGTGACGTTCTTTCAAAACTTACCAATAAACAATATTTATCCATCAACTTATTGGAAGCACCGGCATTGGCATTTATCCTTGCCTACTTCATTAAGTTTGTGAACCTTGATCTTTCCAACAAAGTAGGTTATACTTACCGCGAAAATGAGAACATCATCATTTATATGTTCATGGCAGTGGTTGTTGCTTTGTTCATTGGATTAACGGTGAGTGCCGAGGAGATCATACGTGATAGAAAAATCCAGAAACGCGAATCTTTCCTAAACTTAAGTAAAGGAAGTTATTTATGGTCGAAGGTGGTGATCATGTTCACCCTGTCTGCTATTCAAGCGATCCTGTTTGTATTGGTAGGAAATTATGTATTGGAAATTCATGGTATGACCATGGCTTACTGGTTCTTATTATTTACAACCTTCTGTTTTGCGAACATGCTTGGATTAAACATTTCCGCAAGTTTCAACTCAGCAGTAACCATTTACATTTTAATTCCAATCCTTATCATTCCTCAATTATTGTTCAGTGGTGTAATGGTAAAATTCGACAAATTAAATCCGATCATTACTTCACAAAGTGTGGTACCTGCTATTGGTGATGCAATGGCTTCGCGCTGGGCATTTGAAGCATTGGCAGTAAAACAATTCAAAGACAACAAATTCAATAAGAACATTTATAAGTATGATAAAGCATTGAGCATTGCTACTTATAAAAAAGATTATTGGTTGCCTGCTATGCACTCGAAGCTCGACTATTGCGAAAGCAATTTGAAAAAACCTGAGAACAAACAGGAAGTGATCGATGCATTGAACATGGTGAAGAATGAGATCACCAAAGAATTAAAAGTAGGCGGAAATGAAAAATTAAAATGTGGTAGCTTGGATAAATTGAGTATTGATCAATTTGGCCCAACGGTTTCTACTCAAACACGCGACTTTTTAGATAAACTAAAAACAGTGTATTTGAATAATTTCAAACGTGCTACAGACCTTAAGGATAAAGAGATATCCAGATTAAACAAGGACAGTGTTGCACGTGCGCAATATTTGAAAGATAAAGATGCGTATGAGAATGAGAGTTTGCACGATCTGGTAACCAACCGCACCACTGCTAACCGGATCCTTGATTTGAATGGCGAATACATTCAAAAGATCGATCCTATTTATTTGGATCCGACATCTAACTACGGTAAGGCACATTTTTATGCACCACGTAAAAAATTGTTTGGTAAGTTTTACGATACCTACTGGTTCAACATTTCAGTAGTATGGGGTATGTCATTATTATTATTGATCACTTTATACTTTGATGTATTAAAACGATTCATTACCCTGCTGGAAAACATATTCAGCAGCTTCGGTAAAAAGAGAAGTTAAAAAAATCCCCCGCCAATTGCGGGGGATTTTTTTTAGAAATTCTCTTTTTATGTTTTACTAAAAGTAATTAGAAATCACTTCTTTTTTTATACGACAAATCTATGTATAATTTAAATTATAACTACAAGAAACATGGCTTCCTTTTTTTATTATATTATTAAGAAGTTTGCAATATGAAATGGCAACCCAACAAGGAATGTCCGAATTGAAGAGAAGCCTATATTCATAAAGGAAGTAGAAATCATTATCATTAATTTTCATATAAAGAAAATGAAAAAAATGATAAAATATACTAGATATATTTGATATAATGTAAAAATAGCTTTTCTTAGCAATAAATAAAATTATTTCAACATGAAACAAATATCTATTATTATATTAACAACTATAATTTTTTCTTTTGAAATTAGTAGTCAATCAGAATCAATAGACCCATTGAGTCGGCCATTCTTAATTGCAAACAACCAATCGTGTCAAATACAAAGTGCTTGTTCTGGAACACCTCCAATAACATCAACCTGTTCAATTACAATTTGCAAAGACGAAATAGTTGATTTTTGTTTTTATGGTTTATTACTTACAAATGCGCCAAATAATTCTGGCTGGTATTTGCAATGTAATTTCATAGGGAGTAATTTGGGAACACTCCCAAATTTTAACGCAGCAAACATGCCGAATATTCCTGTCTGTTTTCAACCAGAATGGGGCGCTACTGGAAATTATACATGTGATTTTTATTACTACAGCCCCACAAATGACAATTGTTTGGTAAATGGTGTATATACTAGAATTTATCATTGGATTATAAATGTAAACGTTATTGAACCACCTATTGCAAATATTAACGTTATTAACACCCCTCCTTTTTGTCAAGCAAGCCCTATATGTATAAACAATATTTCAAGTGGAGCAATAAGTAATTTTTCATGGTATGAAAATGGGGGTCCCGTTTCCTGTAACCTATGTCAAAACAGCATTTGTAGTAGCAATTTAAACATCGGACCAAATGACATTACATTAAGTGTTTCCAATCAATGTGGTTCGTCCTCAATCACTGAAACTATAATTATTGAAGACATCAAAGCTAAATTTATTAATAACAAAGTATGCTTAGGGGAGCCAACTATATTTACAGACTTATCATCTTGTTTAGGAAATAATCCTTCATGGTTTTGGGACTTCGGTGATGGGACAACTTCAACTGCGACTAACCCAATACACACATACTCAAATCCAGGAACTTACGCAGTAACACTAACTGTCACAGATGGGAACAATTTACACACCAGTACAACTACTAACAGCAGCGTTATTGTAAATCCATTACCTCCCCTTCCTATAATACTTTTTCCAAATGGACAACCCACGGTTTGTCATATTGGACAAACTGAGATATTCACCATTTCAAATTATAATGCTAACAATAGCTATACCGTTACTTTAAATCCTAGTAATGCAGGTACTATTAATTCAATTAATCCCAATAGCTACTCAGTAACTTTCAATTCTCTAAGTGGTGCATACTTAACTATAACAGTAAGTGACAAAAATAAATGTG
The DNA here is from genome assembly GCA_016786925.1 of Bacteroidia bacterium. GTDB lineage: Bacteria > Bacteroidota > Bacteroidia > 2-12-FULL-35-15 > 2-12-FULL-35-15 > 2-12-FULL-35-15. The sequence continues at coordinate 21,588 of JAEUTU010000113.1, read as the reverse complement.
AAAACTCAACAAACATATTAATTCCAACATGTTGTCTTCCATCAGAAAACAATATTCAAAATTTCATCAATAGCAATGTGAATAGCCTAACTTCAATCCCAGGCTATACAGGAATTGCTGCTAATGGATACCAACAGGTGAGTAACCAAACATTTTATATCAATGGAGTATTTACTATTAACCAAAATTTTAAAATTTCTAATTGTGAAATAAAATTAGGAGAAAATGCCAAAATTTATGTAAATCCAAATGTTGAATTAATAATATCAGAAAGTCATTTATCAGCAGGCTGTAATGAAATGTGGGATGGTATTTATGCAAACAGTAGCACATCAAGTATTGAAATCAGAAAAAGCTGGATAGAACATGCCATTACTGCTGTAAATGTTTCAAATGGTGCTGAACACAAACTTGCAAGTACACTTTTCAATAAAAATAAAACATCTATACTTATACAAAATTATGGAGGAGTGTATGCTCCCCCTACAAATGCGCGAATTCAAGGCAATGTATTTACCTGTCGTGATTATACTGGATTAACCTTGCCTGTATTTATTGCTCCTTCTTTCAATCTTGCAACGGATTATAATACATATCCTACTTCAACTATGATTACTCCTTATGCAGGTGTCCGTTCAGTAATTGGAGCCGAGCTGAATAAGATTACCAATACGACCACAACGTACAGGATTGAGTCAAATATTTTTGATTATTTATCAACAGGTATCAAAACAGTAGAAACACATTCAACAATTTATAACAATGAGTTTAGATTGATTACAAGTATTGCAGGAGCTCCTGCATACGGAATTTATGCAATTGGTAAAACTCCTGCACCCTTGCCTGTAAGTTACAAAGCAATAATTGGAGGCACACCAGCTTGGCAAGCCAACAAATTTAACCTTTGTTATATCGGTGTTTTCACAACCAATAACATGAATGTAGATATTATTAAAAATGACTTTGCAACCATTAGTGCTTATGCGGTACACACTGAATACAGCAGCAAATTCAATATTCTGAATATCCTTAAGAATAATATTACCAATGCGCAAGTTGGTGTTCATTGTTATTGGAACAGTTTATGCCAAACAACCATCAATGAAAACATTATTAAGGTTACCGCACCTTTATTGTTTTCAAATGCAGTTGGAATTTGGATGGAAGAATTAACAGCTACAGTTACACCTGCTCCGTTTTTATATACTGCATTCAATAACAGGATTGAAAATGTACGATACGGTATCAGAGCATACAATTTGTATAAAGCAAACATAGATAACAATCGTATTGAGATCAATCCAAGTGGCTCCCTACCACGAAGAGGAATTGAAGTTATGGGTAACAGCGCAACAACCATTGTAGATAACCGTGTAAAATGTGTACCTGCAAATGGTAATACCCAAATAGGTGGTGTGTATGCCTCACTAAGTACCAATAGTTATATGAGTTGTAACAACATACAGGACATGGGATTTGCTATACAGTGTGCAGGTCCGATGAATCCAAGTACAGTTTACAACAATACAATGAAAAATGATACGAGAGGTATTTGGTTGAGCAATGGAGGTATCATTGACCAGCAAGGAGATGCTACTCATCCAACATACAATAAATGGCAAGGAACGTTCACAGATCAGACCTTTACTTCTGGTCCTGCGATAACTGATGGAACACAATCAAAATTTTATGTTAAAACCAGTCCTTCTTTTTACTTCCCGGTAAGTAATAATAGCATAGGAGGATCAATCCCATTGGCTATTTTACCAGCCACAGGACCGGGTGCATCACCATTGTGTATTGTTTCTCCTCCTCCAATAGTGGCATTGCGTCAACAGATTGTACAGGATCAAGTTACATTCGGTTCACAGGAATTAAAATGGCTGAGTAAACATTCTATTTATAGCGAGTTATTGAATGACTCTACTATTTATTCCGGAGATATACTGTTGCATAATTTTAAGGACAGCGTTGAATACGCTGCAATGGGTAAATTAAAAGATGTAAAAAAAGCACTTGGCAAACGTAACTTGGCATTTGGAAGTTCTGATCTATCAACTGCTATTTCAGAAAATGCAAGTGTTGTACCTGCATTAAATCCTGAATCAGAATCAAAAGTGATCAATGGTATTTTGTTGAGCAATCTGCAAAACAATCAAACAACATTTGATGCAGGCCAATTGGCAACACTACGTGCAATTGCAAATGAATGCCCGTACGAATACGGAATAGCTGTTTACGAAGCACGTATGCTTGTTCAGCCTTATGACAGCTTGTTAACAGTTTACGAAAATGAATGTGAAGGCGAACAAAACCGTATGATGTTCTCTGAAACAAATACTACCGTTACTTTCAGAGAATTTGCCATGTATCCAAACCCGAACAATGGTTCCATGAATTTGGCATATGAGATAGGAGCGCAAGATAAGGGAGAAATAGTCATCTACGATCTTTCTGGAAGAAAAATAAATGCTTATGCTTTAAATGGCAATGAGAATATATTGAAAATTGATGAAAATGCTCTTGAAAATGGCGTTTACATGTATAGCATTTTAATTAATGGACAAATTGTTCAATCAGATAAAGTTGTAATTATTAAATAAATTTTAAACCCATACGAGGGATTTTCAGTAAAACAAGTACTGAAGATCCCTTTTTATATGAAAAGGCTTTCTTTAATATTACTAATTCTTTATCCTCTTTTATCAAGAGGTCAAATAAACCTTGTCCGTAACCCGAGTTTTGAGGATACGATTTCATGCCCAACCGTATGGGGGAATATCACTCCGTTCCTAAAATATTGGCACAATCCTACCGATTGTTCTCCTGATTATTATAATGCATGTGCGGCAGATGGTAGTAGTTGTGATGTCCCTTATAATTTGGGATATATGCAATATCCTCGAACAGGAAATGCTTATTGTGGTATATATGGATATGGTACAGCAAGCCCGCCAAGTGATGTACGGGAATATATTCAAGGAGAGCTTATTGATACATTAGCAGCCGGCAAAAATTATTGTGTAAGTTTTTATGTAAATCTTGCCAATCTATCAAGGTACAGTATCAGTAACATTGGAGCTTATTTTTCCAATAATTTGATTAGCATAAGTAACTCATGTCTCAATCTTCCATTCACTCCACAAATTATTAGCAACCCATCTGTTCAACTTACAGATACAGTTAACTGGATGATAATTAGCGGAGAATTTATAGCTAATGGAGATGAACAATACATTACTATCGGTAACTTTTATTCAAACACAAATACAGATACCCTAATGTTTAATCCAAGTCCATTTGGCACAGCAAATATTGCCTATTATTACATTGAAGATGTAAGCGTTGTTTGTTGTGATTGCGAACAGGAAAATTCAGATATTTTCGTTGCAAATGCATTTAGTCCTAATGGTGATGGGATTAATGATGTGATACATGCAAAAGGAGATATAAAAGAATTAGATTTTAGGATATTCAACCGTTGGGGTGAGCAAGTTTTTTATACCAATGATGCGTCAAAAGGATGGGATGGGACGTTCAATGGTCTTGAACTGAATAACGGAGTATTCTTTTATGTTTTAAGTGGAATAAATAATATAGGGGAACGAATAGAACTAAAAGGAAATATTTCATTAATTAAATAACAGTATGAAAGCAGCAAACAATCAATCAACTTTTAATGCAGGTCAATTGGCAACACTTCGTGCAATTGCAAATGAATGCCCGTACGAATACGGAATAGCTGTTTACGAAGCACGTATGCTTGTTCAGCCTTATGACAGTCTGTTAACAGTTTACCCCGGTAGGCGCTAGGCTCTGCCTAGTGACAAACATAAAGCGTAAGCTCTGCTTACATAGTTGATCTGATTAAAATTTCATTCAATTTAAGTGGTCCATCCTCATTAGCTGAACTCATTCTCCACTCCTGTGGCTGGTTAACAAAGCCTGCTTCCACAGGATTCATATGTATATAATTTACTTTTTGTTGAATTAGTTTATTGCTATACAAATAAAAGGGATGATTGTCGTGTTTCCAAAATTGCATTTCCTGATTTTGAGGACTTTTTTTACCATGGTACTCAAATTGATTTAATATCCATTCCCTGCGGCTTTCTTGTGGATTATTCTTTATCGCTTTTATTAATTCCTTTGCTGTATATGATTTCATATCTCTTAAGGTATTTGAAAGCTCTCCATCCTCAGAATATGTTATAAAATGGATATGGCTAGGCATTATGCAATAACAATAGAGTTTTAAGTTTTTGTTCTTCTGACAATATAATAAACTAGCTATCAATATTTCTTGATATTCTCTTCTTGTAAAAACATCTATCCAGCCAACAACAGTCATCGTAACAAAGTACAAACCATTGCTATCCGTCTTGTATTTTTCTGACATAAACAAATATATGAAATAATTTAAGCAGAGCTTAGGCTAATAAAATGTCACTAGGCAGAGCCTAGCGCCTACTGGTGTAAAACTCATACATATGTTCTTTTGTTAACTTTTTGCAAAAATGACCAAGGGGATCATATTTCCATTATCTGCAGCATGAAGTGCATCTAAATACAATCTACGGTATTCTGAATTATTGGCCAATGCAACACTTCCCCATGTAAATTCTTTCTTTTTAAAAACATGTGTCATCATCACATCGGCCATTAACCTTGAATGGCGGCCATTGCCATTAGAAAAGCAGTGAATACTCACCAGCCTGTGTTTGTATCTGATTGCAATTTCCTCCTCCGGATACACCTTGTTATTTATCCAGAAAGAACAATCATCATTTAGTTTTTTTAACTCAGTGCTGATCAAACTCGAACGGATGCCAATATTCTTTTCCGATAAACGAAATTTCCCTGCCCACCTCCATACCTGTTGAAACATCTTTAAATGAAGTTGTTTCACAAAAGTTTCAGAACAAAATTTTTCTACAGTAATATTTCGTCCAAGTGTCCACTCTATCGCTTTTTCAATATTCATCTGTTCAAACTCGTTCAACTCAGCTTGTGTAGTGATCGAACGGATCAACAAGCCCTCACTCTCCTCTTCATCTAAAGGAGTTTGACCGGCAATAGCATCACTATTTAATCCCATAAATATTTTGGCATTGTTTCAATGATCTCTTTCACTTTCATTTGAGTGGCTTTATCAAGCCGTTTTAAAGAATTTTCCTGATCTTCCAATTTCATGGTGGTAGATGTTCTTTTCACGATCTGTTGCGCTAATTCGTAAGCACGATCCTCGATCATTTTTTCAATAGAGCTATTGCGCGGAACAAAACCATATACAAGTTTTAGATCCAGTGCATTACCTGCTTCCCTTAGTGTTTTTAGTGTAATACTTCCATTGGCTTCTCTCTGCTCGATCTCTTTCACGCTTTGCGATGTTATTCCCAAGCGTTTACCCATCTGACGCAAAGACATTTTTAAGGCTACTCTTACTGTGTGTATCCAGCCATCAGCAGGAATGACGGCTTGTTCCAGAACCTTGAACTCACTCAATTTCCGGTCAACCTGCTCTATCACTAAATTTTGTTTATTATTTTTCATAAGGCTAAAACCTGATATTAAAATACAAATATAAGGTTATTACCTTAATTATGCAAATAATATTTCAAGCTATAACCTTAATTTCATTCTTTCTTTTTATAGATCCCATCAATTTTTTTAGCCATGAAATTTTCGGGCTTGGGAATATTTTTGAAGCCATAACGGGCATACAAAGAATGAGCATCCTGTGTCATCAGACTAAAATTACGTAAGCCATGCAGTTCTTTATGCTTGAGAATACATTCCATTAAAAATTTTGATAGTCCCTTCCCTCTTTCTTCTTCCAGAATAAACACATCAGCCAGATAGGCAAAAGTGGTGTAGTCGGAAATAACACGTGCAAAACCAATTTGTTTTTTGCCATTGTACACACCAAAACAAAGTGAATGTTCTACAGATCGCTTTACGGTTTCAAAAGGAATATCTTCCGCCCAATAGGAACGTGATAGATACCCATGTATCACCTGCAGATCGAGCTTTGAAGGATCGCTCGATACCAGGTACTGTTCTTTTTGATATTCTTCTATTTGCATTTATTTACTTTCTGCTACAATGGCCATTTGCTTTCCATCGGGACTTACAGCAATGCGGGTAATGTTTTGAATTCCGTATGAACTAAGATCGATGAGTGCTTTCTTTTTTTGCTCATATACAAATGTTGTATACAAAACACTTCCCTTGCCATACACCACCTGCTGTTTCTGTTTGTTGATGAGATCAAAATCTTCCGACTCAATAAAAGAATCGTAGGCTTTTACATGCCAGCCGGGAAGGTTGAACATACAAAACTGATGTTTGCCTTCAGCCGTTTTTTTAGTGTACACCAACATCGTATTATGAAACTTGACACAACGCCCGATATGATCATCGATATAGCGGGGTGTTTTATAATCATCGGATGCTAAACATAAACTGTGGGGATCAGTTAGTAAATATACCGCAGCTTTTTTACCAATGTACCAGCAATGATAACCTACCGAATCGACATGCGAAAGAAGCAATTTTGCTTTTCCACCTTTTAAAGGATATCTCCAAAGACGTTGTGTACTATCAGGCTCCACCATTACTACTGAAAAATGTTTTCCATCTTTCATGAACGTAGTTGAATATTCACTGGTGGGCGTATTGGTGATGGCACTCGTTTGTTTTGTATTTAGATCATACTTATAAATATCAGATTGTTTTTCATCACGGATAGAAGTAAAATAAATTGCGGTACCATCGGGAGTAAAAGCGGGTTGATTATCATATCCCGCTCTATTGGTAATGTTTACAGCATCTGAAACAGATATAGAATCGCCATTGTTTGAAATATTCAACAACCAGATATCGGTGTTGGGTAATTGTGCAAGTAAACTATTCGTAAAAAATAAAAACAAAAATGCGAGCTTTTTAACCGCAAAGGTTTTACGCAAAGGCTCGCAGGGCGTATGTTTTTGATAAGAAAGTATTCTCATTTTAATAATTCTATACAATTTTTATTTCAAAAACAGTTCTCGATACATCCGCTAAGGCGGACACCTGCCTGACGGCAGGCAGGCTCAAACTGACGTCTTGTTTGCAAATCATTTTGTCGTCCTACCTTCTCTCCTTTGGAACCTGCCTGCGGTAGACAGGGAAGTAATATAGAGTAGAGGTCTTATATCTTATATCTTACTTCTTATATCTTATATCTTATATCTTATATCTTACTTCTTATTTCTTACTCCCCGCCTCTTCGCCTCTTGGCATCGGATTCTGATGAGTAGGAAGTTTTATCGGTGTTCCAGTGCATCCATTCGGGAACTGAATATTCAACATCATAGCAAGCGTGGCTGCTATATCTGTAATATATACCTGATCGGTAGTGCTTCCACGTTTTACATTCCATCCATAAAACAATAAGGGCACATGTGTATCGTAACTATATGGAGAACCATGAGTTGTTCCATAATGCGGATAGTCCACATAACCCGGCTCATAATTCACCAGCACATCACCCGAACGTTTAGCATTAAATCCTTTTTGCATCAGGTAACGGGCTCCTTCCGTAAATTGAGCATTGTTCATGGTGGTAGCACTCACCACTTCCGACACATGCTCCTGTTTCATAATAAAATTCACCACATCATCCTGTACCTGTTGTGGCATCAACTTTTTACGTTCCATAGCAGCATGATCCAAAAACACTTGCTGATTGGAATATGAAAGCACTAAGGAATCGCCATAATTAGCTGCCATGTATTTTTTCAGGTCGGCAAACAATTTATCTTCATTCAAATAACCGGCAGGGATCTTCAGATCCATCAAATAAGCAGGCACCTCAGGTGCAGCATGATCGGCTGTAAGAAAGATCAATACATTTTCTTTTCCTACTTGTGCTTCTACAAACTGAATAAGTTCTGCCAGATCTTTATCTAAACGTAAATAATCATCTTCCTGCTCTACTGAATTCGGGCCGTACAAATGTCCAATATAATCGGGTGAAGAGAAGGAGACCGCTAAAAAGTCGGTAGCACTACCTTTACCCATGTTTTCATTCTTGATCACTTCTATTGCAAAATCTTTCGTAAGTGAATTTCCAAAAGGCGTGCTGCGGATCATTCCCAAGCCGCCATTTTTTTCGTATAGGTTAGGTAGATCATGCGGAAAGGTTGGTTTCGATTCTCCTTTTGCTACAAACTCATATTTATTATCATCGGCAACACTCTCGGTGTATTGATCAATTGGTAATAAAGTATTCCAAGGCTGTGAAAGATATTTACGCGCAGGATCTTTTTTATTAAAACTCTGAACATACGCAGGCAATTCTTTCATGTAAAAAGTACTGGTAATGAATCCTCCAACGCTACCATCAAACCAATAAGCTGCATTAGCCGTATGTCCGGCAGGCAGAATAGCACTTCTGTCTTTTAAGGCAACGCCAATTACTTTTGAATGCATATTCGAAGATATGCGCAATTCATCGGTAATGGTAGTGGTGAGCATATTTTTAGGAGAACGTTTTCCTTCTTTAGCAGTAGTACCTACACCAATCACTGTATTGTCATCCACACAATACATATTTTTTCCGCTTGTTTTATCATACCAGTCGTTGGCAATAATTCCATGCACTGCAGGTGTTGTTCCTGTGTAAACGCTGGCATGTCCAGGGCCTGTGTAAGTTGGAACATAATTGTAATTTGTATTCTTACAGAAATATCCCTGATTCACTAATTTCTTAAACCCATCGCTACCAAATTTATCCCAAAAGCGATAGATGTAATCATATCGCATTTGATCAACAACAATACCTACGATCAATTTTGGTTTTGTGGCCGGCTTCGCAGGTGCAGCAGGAGCTTTTGTTTGTGCCTGCACACACAACGTTGATACAATTAAAAAAGTTAATAAGCTATATTTTTTCATCTTACGATTGTTTTGTTAATACATAAATAAGCGCTACACATACCGACACACTGATCAAAATGTTAGCAATTGCAATTAGTAAATTGCCGGAGCGCATCAATTCTACTGTTTCATAACTGAAAGTGGAGAAGGTGCTAAAACCACCACAAAATCCAACAACAATTAATGTACGAAGTGTAGGATTTGCTCCGATCTTTTCACTGAACAATCCAATAGCTAAAGCTAATACGACACAACTGATCACATTCGATAAAAAGGTAGCCAATGGAAAAGCGGAGCGAAAATTATTCTTTATCAACTCAGATATTCCATACCGCACTATGCTTCCTAATCCACCGCCTAAAAAAACCAATAAAATATTATTCATGTTTTATCTTTTTGTTAGCAAATTGAAAAAGTTTGAAAACGGCTATCCCTATTGCCATCCCTACAATTGCTCCAACAGCAATATCTGCCGGATAATGTACGCCATTATAAATTCTGCTGTAAGAGACCAATGCAGCCCAAACAAATAATAACCACATATATTTTTTCAGATATGGTTTTAAAATAAGAAACAGGAACATGGCAATAGCAAATGTATTTGCAGCATGTGAAGAAATGAATCCATACATACCGCCACAGTTTCCATTCAAATGAATTTTTGCTTGAAGCAATAGATTATGACAAGGACGATAGCGTAAAAACACATGCTTAAAAGCTTGTGTAGAGATCTGGTCGGCCAGCAACACCGCTAATGCAGCAGCTAAAACGATCAACCAAACTTTTTTCCCATAAAAACGATACGCAAGAAAAAGGAAGAATGCATACAATGGGATCCAGAAAAATTTATGACTGAACCAATACATCACCGCATCAAAAAAAGCATTGTGCTTGCTATTGAAGAACAGAAATAGTTCTGTATCGAGCTGTTTGAGTGTATGTAGTATATCCATTAAACTTCAGCACCTAAATTTTCAAAGATGTTCTATTTCCTCAATAATGAATATATCGCAATTAACAATCTACTTTGCGCACCTTTGCGAACATGCTTTGCGTCTTTGCGGTAAAACATTCTAAGGAACTAATTAGTAATCAAAAGCATTATCGTCCTGAACATTCAACTGTTTCCACAATTCGTCTTTCAGCTCTGTGATCCCTTGACCGGTTTGAGCAGAAATAAAATGTACAGGAACTGTTTTCTTTTCTTTGAAACGCTTATTGATATCCTTTTTCATTTCAGCCAATAATTCATCGTCCAGCATATCGCATTTGGAGATGGCTAAAATTCTTTTTTTATGAAGCAATTCGGGATTGAATTGATCCAATTCATTTATTAATATCTTATACTCTTTAATGATATCTGTCGAATCGGCCGGCACCATGAATAACAAGGTAGAGTTACGCTCAATGTGACGTAAGAAACGCAAACCGATCCCTTTCCCTTCGTGAGCGCCTTCGATGATACCGGGAATATCAGCCATTACAAACGACTTATAATCGCGGTACTGAACAATTCCTAAATTAGGAACCAATGTAGTAAACGGATAGTTGGCTATCTCAGGCTTCGCTGCAGACACAACAGATAATAAAGTAGATTTACCTGCATTCGGGAAGCCCACCAAACCAACATCGGCCAATACTTTTAATTCAAGGATCTTCCATTCTTCACGACCGGGTTCACCGGGTTGAGCAAAACGAGGTGTTTGTTGAGTAGATGATTTAAAATGATCATTCCCCAAACCTCCTCTTCCACCCGGAGTGATGATGATCTCTTGACCATCTTCCGTTACTTCATGTTCTATCTCACCGGTTTCCGCATCTTTCACAATGGTACCCAGTGGAACATCCAATATTTCATCCTTGCCTTGAGCACCTTTCATGCGGGCGCTACCACCGTTCTCTCCTGGAGAAGCGATCACATGCTTACGGTATTTCAAGTGGATGAGTGTCCAGAATTGTTTGTTTCCACGAACAATGATATGGCCACCACGGCCACCATCACCACCATCTGGGCCACCTTTTGCGGTGAGCTTACTTCTATGCAAATGTATAGACCCCGCTCCACCTTTTCCGGAGCGGCAACAGATCTTCACATAATCAACAAAATTTGAATCCATACAATTTCAAAAAATTATTTTTTCTTTTTAGCAATTTTCTTTTTGCTAACTACTTTTTTAGCTTGTTTTTTAACCGGCTTTTTAGCCGACTTCTTCACCACCTTTTTGTTTGAAGAGCGGACAACTTTAGCAGTAACCTTCCCGCCTTTCGGACGGGCAGGTTTCGACTGTTTTTTCACAGCTTTTTTTACAACTTTCTTCGTTACCTTTTTCGCAGCTTTTTTAGCAACCGCTTTTTTCGGAGTTACTTTTTTCTTAACCAACTTCCCGCCTTTCGGACGAGCAGGTTTAGCACTCTTTTTTGCAACAGCTTTCTTAACTAGCTTTTTGGCCGTTGATTTTTTTGCAGCTTTTTTTGCAACTACTTTTTTAGTTGCTTTTTTGATTGCCGTTTTAGCTGCTGCTTTTTTAGTCGCTTTCTTTGTTGCCTTTTTAACCGGTTTTGCTACTACAGTTTTCGCAGTTGTAGGCTTTTCGATCTTAGAATCGATCACAGCACACAATGCATTAAAGATCTGCTCGATCTCACCAATACCATAAACACCTTTGTATTTTCCTTGAGCAGTATAAAAATCTTTTACAGGAGCTGTTTCATTATTGTAAACATCAATACGCTTTTGGATCACTTCCGGATTTTGATCATCGGGACGACCACTATTTTGACCTCTTAACAACAAACGTTTTCTCAATTCTTCTTCTTCTACTTCCAATGCCAACATTAACGTAATACCTGTCCCTTTGGAGCTTAACAAGGTATCCAACGCTTGTGCTTGCGCTTTTGTGCGAGGGAAACCATCAAAAATAAATCCTTTCGCATTTGGATTTTTATTCACTTCCGCTTCCAACATACTAATGGTTACAGAATCAGGCACCAATTGCCCTTGATCCATATAGCTCTTTGCTAGTGTACCTAAAGCGGTTTCACCTTTGATATTTGCTCTAAAAATATCACCGGTTGATAAATGAACCAGGTTGTACTTTGCGATCAATTTTTCTGATTGAGTTCCTTTGCCGGCTCCCGGAGGTCCGAATAATACAATGTTAAGCATGGTGTTTAATTTTTATTATTGTTGTGGTTATACTATTGATCTATTAATTATCCAAGACATAAATATCCGGAAGATTTCTACCCAAGCCATCATAATCCAAACCATATCCTACCAAGAAGTCATTTGGAACAACAATGGCTACATAATCCAGATCGAATTTTTTTCGGAAAGCTTCAGGCTTGTACAACAAGGTACAGATCCTTACTTCCGAAGGTTCCATCGCTTCCAGTTCTTTCAACACCTTCTCCATTGTCAATCCTGTATCTACAATATCTTCGATGATAACAATGGTTCTTCCTTTAATATCTTCATTCAGTCCGATCAATGATTTTACAGAACCTGTCGTACTAGTACCATGATAGGAGCTAACTTTAACAAAGGAGATCTCACAATCAATGGTTATTTTTTTTAACAGATCCGAAGCAAACATAAAGGAGCCATTCAATACTGCTAAAAAAAGTGGTTTCTTGTCTTTTAATTCTAAATTGATCCTGTGTGCCACTTCGCCAACAGCTTTATTGATATCACTTGCAGGAATATGTACTCGAAAGGTTTTATCTTTTAAGGTAACTTTACTCATAATGTCATTTTGAACTGCGAATTTAAGCAAAATAAGCCTATAAAAAACGGTCGATTTTATTTTATTCTTCGTGCTAAAAAAGGTATTTTTACAAGCTTAAGAACCTATAATTTATTCATAGAATATGACACCAAAAGTGAGTATCATCATGGGCAGCACATCGGATATGCCTATCATGCAGGAAGCTGCTAAAATTTTAAATGAATTCAAGATCCCCTTTGAGATCAATGCTTTGAGCGCGCATCGCGTTCCGGAACAAGTAGCAGAATTTGCAAAAAGTGCGCATGAAAAAGGGATCCGGGTGATCATAGCAGGTGCAGGTGGGGCAGCTCATTTGCCTGGTGTTGTAGCGGCTTTCACTCCAATTCCTGTGATTGGCGTTCCTTGCCGTTCTTCTATTTCCATTGATGGTTGGGACTCTGTTCTTTCTATATTACAAATGCCTCCGGGAATTCCTGTAGCAACAGTAGCTTTAGATGGCGGACAAAATGCAGGGATATTGGCCGTTCAGATATTATCGGCCGGAAATGATGAACTATTAAAACAAGTGATCGCCTTCAAAGAAAACTTAAAGAACAAAATTTTGAAAGCCAATCAGGAATTGTCGGCTATCAAATTCCACTACAAAACAAATTAATACTTGAGTAACCTTGAGGTAATACTTCAAGGTTACTTTTATACGCATGAAAAAACAGATCTTAATAGCTTCCCTCTTACTTTTTGCTTTTATTACAAAAGCAGGTAATGAAGACTATCCTATCGGAGCCCGCTCGGCTGCCATGGGAAATGCATCTGTATCCCTCTCTGACATGTGGAGTGCGCATCACAATCAGGCCGGACTAGGATTTGTAAGGAACATATCGGCCGGTGTGAGTTACGAGAACCGCTTCATGGTAAAAGAGATCAGCGTTCGTGGTGGTGTACTTGCTATTCCTGTAAAAGCAGGAACATTTGGTTTATGTATCACCAACTTCGGGTACCAACTCTATAGCGAAAACAAATACAGCCTGTCCTTTGCCAAAGCTTTTGGAGATAAATTTTCTGCCGCTATTGCTATGGATTATTTAACCACGCGCATAGCCGAAGGTTATGGCAACAAAGGAGCATTGGCTGCGGAGGCCGGCATTCAGGCAAAACCAATAAAAGCACTGACCATTGGGGCGCATGTATTTAATCCTACACGTGCTAAGATCTCCGCTTATGATGATGAACGATTACCGACCATCATCCGATTGGGAGCGGATTACAACTTTTCCGACAAAGTTGTTTTAGCCATCGAAACACAAAAAGATATCAAATACAAAGCTGAATTTAAAGCCGGATTGGAATACAAAGCCGTTAAGGAATTTTATCTGCGCATTGGATTATCAACCAACCCGACACTCAGCACTTTCGGATTTGGCTTGAATTTAAAAAATTTCAAAGCTGATTTTTCCGGAAGCTATCATCAAACACTTGGCTTCAGTCCGCAACTCAGCTTAAGTTATCAATTCAATAAAGCAGAAAAGAACAATGCTTCTGCTGAATAGACCATATCAACGAGCCTTAGCGCTATTGCTACTAGCACTGTTCGCATCCTTATACTCCAGTGCACAGGATACGATCTTACCTAAAACAGATGAAGGTATTATTCAGCAACAACTCGAAAATATTGCAGAGAATACAGAGAACGAAGAAGCCGATTATACCAATTTACTCGATGCACTCAACTATTACAGAGAACATCCTATCAATTTAAATAAAGCCAACAGAGAAGAACTTCAGGAACTCCAATTGTTGAGTGATATTGAGATCAACAATTTATTGAAGCATATCGAAAAAACAGGAAAACTGATCACTATCTACGAATTACAGGGTGTACAGGGCTTCGACATGCAAACTATTCAGCGAATACTTCCATTCGTTCGAGTGAATGATAATTTTAGCTCTGCACATTTTAGTGTAAAAGAAATGCTAACGAATGGACAAAACACGATCCTATTCCGTTATGCACGTATCATTGAACAACAAAAAGGATTCACCGCGATCGACAGCAGCGATCTATATGACAGCCCGAACTCAAGATATGTGGGGAGTCCTGACAGATTATACCTTCGTTACCGCTTTACTTATGGAACGAATGTAAGTTGGGGATTAACCGCAGAAAAAGATCAGGGAGAGTTGTTTCTGAAAAACAATCAACGAAATTCTTACGACTGGTATGATCAGGGAATGAATCCTAATAATTCTAGTCCGAATAATTTTGGTTCTAACAGAAAACCGAAAAATGGTTTTGATTTTTACTCCACTCATCTTTTTATTCGCAACATGCGCTTTGTGAGATCGCTTGCTATTGGTGACTATCAAGCCACTTTCGGACAAGGATTAACCATGTGGAGTGGATTGGCATTTGGAAAAAGTGCAGATGTGATGAATGTAAAAAAATCGGCAGTAGGCTTGCGCCCATACACCTCTGTGGATGAAAACCGATTTTTGAGAGGTGCTGCCACCACTGTTGGATATAAAAAAATAGAAGCGACCGTATTCTATTCCAGAAAAAGTATTGATGCAAATACCTCAGACACCACTGAAACAGGTGAAATTGCTACGATATCGTCACTACAGGAAACAGGCTACCATTCTACGATGGGCGAATTGGCCGACAAACATGCGATCACACAAACTATTTATGGTGGAAATGTTTCCTACAAAGGAAGAAGCTTGACCATGGGAATTACGGGAGTGAATTATGAATTGAATACTGATTACACTCGGACATTATCACTCTATAATAAGTACGAATTTTCAGCCCGGCAAAATGCAAACATAGGATTTGATTACAATTTTGTTTTCAGAAATTTTAATTTCTTTGGCGAACAATCCATGAGTCAGAATGGAGGAATGGCCTTTGTCAATGGGGCATTTGTTAGCCTTGATCCACGTTTATCAATGACCATTTTACATAGAAACTATCAACGGAATTTTCAAAATTTATTAAGCAATGGCTTTGCTGAAAATACGATGGCAGTTAATGAAAAAGGTTTTTTTGTAGGCATTAATGCCAAACCATTCCGCACCATTTCATTGAGTGCTTATTACGACCGGTTTGAATTTAACTGGTTAAAATATCAGGTGAATGCACCATCTATTGGGAATGATTATCTGGCACAGATCAATTATACTCCTTCTAAAAAATTTGATGCTTATTTCAGAATTCGTTCCCGCAACAAATTTAAAAACACATCTATTGATGAAGACATTGATTTTATTGTGCCTGTAAAACAAACTAATTACAGATTAAATTTATCCTACAGTATTTTGCCTTCTTTAAAATTAAAGAACAGAATTGAGCTAACCGATTATAAGTTCAATGATAACAAAACAATGAAAGGTTATGTGGTGTATCAGGATATCGCTTATAGTAAAATGGGGGTTCCTTTTTCTGTAACCTTGCGTTATGCTTTGTTTCAAACAGATAATTATGATACACGCATTTATGCCTATGAAAATGAGATGCCGGGTGTTTATTCCATCCCTTCTTATTATTTCAAAGGATCCCGTTTCTATATTCTAATCGATTACAATATCACTCGTAATATTGAGCTGTGGGTTCGTTATTCGCAAACTGTTTACGATAATAAAGACATGATCAGCGAAGGATCTTTGACTGAGATCAATGGAAACACCCGCTCAGAAATAAAAGCGCAGGTAAGATTTAAATTCTAAATAAAAAAGGGGAGCAAATGCTCCCCTTTTTTTCTATTACTTTCTAAACTATTTGACTAAAGTTACTGTTCCAAGGTAATTGTGTTTCTTTCCAAACACATCTTTCAACTGTACTTTCCAAACATATACATCTTGCTGAGCAACCTCTGCTCCTTTATTTGCTCTTCCATCCCAATAATCATTCAACTCATCACCGTGGAAGATCATATTACCCCAACGGTCGAATATCCATATATCGTACTCAACAATTCCTATTCCTTGTCCGAAGAAGAAGTCATTGATATTATCACCGTTTGGAGTAAATGCATTTGGTATATAGAATGTAAATTCTGGCCCAACAATCACAGTATGTTCTACACTATCAACACATCCATTTGCATTTGTTACGATCAGTGTTGCAACATATGTTCCTTGAACAGCCGGATAGTCATTTACCGTATTTCCTGTATTAGGAGCATTTAAAATAGTTCCATTACCATCACCATAGTTCCAATCCCAAGTAACTACATCCGAAGAGGATTGATTGATAAAATAAACGGTTGTATCTAGAATCGATGCAGGGTTTGGAGTTGTAGTAAACTCAGCAACCGGATTAGCAAATACTTCGATCATATCATTGATGGTCAACGTTGTTGTACAACCATGGTTTGATGTAGCAGTTAAGGTAATATCATATAAACCTGTAGCTGAGAAACAATGAGCCGGATTCTGATTTCCATCTAATGGAGAACTATCTCCAAAATTCCATTCCCAATTTGTAATGTTATCACCTCCACCTACAGTTGTTAGATCCGTAAACTGAACACAATGAACAGGGCATCCATTTGGATCATCAACAGTAAAGTTGACAACAGGATTTTGATAGAAATTGTGTGTAACAGTAGATGTAACAGCATTACAAGGCCCGGCCGGATCATTTGTAGTTAAAGTTAATGTTACAGAACCGGCAGCCAATTCAGCTGCACTCGGTGTATACACCGCGTTTAATGTCGTATTATTCGGGAAGAACGTTCCTGTTCCACCACTCCAGGTACCTGATGTTGCCGAACCACCAATGCTTCCTCCTAATGTAATATTAGCTCCGGAACAAACAGATTGGGATAAGCCTGCATTCGCGGTAGGCAATTGGTTAATTGTGATCACCATTTGATCATTTACCGAACCGCAAGGACCAATAGGATCATCAGAAGTAAATGTTAGTGTAACTGTACCGGCAGCATTTTCAGCAGCACTTGGAGTATAAACAGCATTGGCTGTTGCAGCACTTGGAGCAAATGTACCAGTTCCTCCACTCCATGTTCCGGAAGTAGCAGAACCACCGATAACCCCAGCTAACGTAACTGTAGAACCAACACAGATCGTTTGATCCGGACCTGCATCAATTGTTGCAACAGGATTGATCGTAATGGTCATCTGATCATTTACAGCGTTACAAGGACCATTCGGATCATTGGTTGTTAATGTTAAAGTGACTGTTCCCGCAGCATTTTCTGCAGCACTAGGTGTATATACTGCGTTCAAAGTAGTATTATTCGGGGCAAATGTTCCGGTACCACCTGTCCAGGTTGCTGATGTAGCGGCACCACCAATTGTTCCTGCAAGTGTTGCTGTAGTCCCGTTACAAATAGTTTGATCCAAACCGGCAGAAACTGTTGGTAAGGCTGTTATGGTTATCACCATCTGATCGTTCACTGAAGGACATGGACCTGCAGGATCATCAGAAGTATATGTTAATGTAACAGTACCGGCAGCTTCCTCTGCAGCACTTGGAGTATAAACCGCATTTGCAGTTGTATTATTAGGAGCAAAAGTTCCGGCACCACCACTCCATGTTCCTGATGTTGCACCACCTCCTGTGATACCTGCTAGTGTAATCGAACCACCGATACATGTTGTTTGATCGGCACCTGCATCAATTGTCGCAACAGGATTGATCGTAATAGTAACTGTAGATGTAGCTACCGGACAAGGACCTGCAGGATCGTTAGACACTAATGTTAATGTAACCGAACCAGCTGCAACCTCTGCAGCACTTGGCGTATAAACTGCATTTAATGTGTTGTTATTAGGTGTAAATGTTCCTGCACCTCCACCCCATGTTCCGCTTGTAGCGGCTCCGCCAACTGCACCCGCTAAAGTAACAGTTGAACCGGCACAAATAGTCTGAGCTGGACCTGCATTTGCGGTAGCAAGCGGATTAACGATCACATCAACTGCATCAGTGCTGGTACATCCATTAGAGGTTGTAGTAACTGTATAAGTAGAGGTTGTTGGAGTTGTTCCTACATTTGTTAAAGTAACAGTTGGATTAGAAATATTCGGAGCACTTAATCCGGTAGTAGGATTCCATGAATAGGTAAATCCTACAGTAGTAGCAGTACCAAGATTTCCTACATCTCCTGTACAAATAGTAATATCAGTTCCTGCATTACTTGTAGGTAAAGCATTTACTACAATAGTTTCTGTATCCGAACCACCACAAGCCCCTGAAATAGTATAAGTAATTACATTATTACCAACTGTTGCTGCAGCCGGATCAAATGTACCGGTAGCTGCGTTTGTAATACCTGTTCCCGACCAGGTTCCACCTGCAACATTAGCAGTAAGTGAAACCGCAGCTGCATTCACACAAAATGGTCCTGCCGGAGTGATTACCGGAGGAGTAGTAGAGTTCACCGTTACATTCTGTGTAATTGTTGCATTACATGGTCCCATCGTGATCGTCAATGTAACTGGATAAGTACCAGCCCCGGCAAATGTAAATGAAGGATTCTGGAGATTACTGTCAGAGGTTCCATCATTATTAAAATCCCATGACCAACCTGTAATACTACCGGTAGGTGTGGAAGTATCTGTAAATTGAGTAGCCGTTCCCGCACAGACGGTTGTATTTGTAAACGAAGCCACCGGATTTGCCGGATTGGATGGAACTGTAACATTTAAAGTTACGATACATGCAGGTCCGGAAACCATTTCAATAGAAACCTGATAAGTACCGGCCTGATTTACAGTAATTACCTGACTAGTTGTGGAACCAACAATACCTGTAGTTCCCCCTGCGGTATTGGTCCAGTTATAAGCCACACCTCCCGCAGGTGCGGTTAGTGTAATTGAATTTCCACCACAAATAGCCGGAGAGGATGTCACAATCTGTAATGGATCACAATCACCATCAATATAAGCATAGCCATAGTGACCACCTTGCGAACAATCCGCCACTGTAAATTCTATCGTAACACATTGCCCAATATAAGAGCTTAAAGGAATAAAAACAGTTGTCCAGTTACGATACCAAATACCACTACCGGATGATGTTTCGGTAAATCCTGCCATTGGTGGCTTAGCCAAAACTTCGTAATCACCACACTGCACAACATTTCCTGCTGCATCACGTATTTTTACACGGAAGAAAGGACGCTCCTCATCAGCATGACCTGTTTGAGGATCTTGTAATACAACTGCATATTTATAAGTAAAATTTGCATTCGCTGCAGAAACTGTAAAAGAGATCGCTGCACGGGAAGCATTACCTCCAGTTACAGGACCATCACCCAACATCATGGCATTATTGCCACCACCCGGAGGAACAACCGGCATGATCGTACCACCAACTGTTGCATCAAAACCATCAGCAACAGCTGTTTGATCATGGGCAGATGCGGCAAAACCAGGTGTTAAATTACAAAGATCACCCGCAGAATTAGCACATGCTGTACCTCCCCAATAATCCCAAAATCCTGTACCTGACTCAAAACCAGGATTAGTACAAGGCTGACCACATGCAAAAGGCATTGGATTAGGAGAACGGTTTGCTTGCTCCTTCAACAAAAGCTTTTCAATGATCTCTAATCGGTTTGCTTGAAAGGTGGAGAAATAGTTTACATATTTAGGCTGAATAGAGGCATAATAGGCATTTACCTGCTCTGGTGTTGTAATGACACCTTTTCCTATTCTATAGATCAATTCGTTTTGATCTTTTGTGATCTTACCTTTTGCAGCCTTTACAAAATACTTTCTATCGGCTAGATTACCATCATTTGAAAAGATCACATAATTTAAAAAACTCTTCTCATCCACTTTTTCAAGTAAAAGATTGGCCTTATTCATGTACTGCAACCAAGTACTTTTTGATAGACCAAAAGGAATTAATTCCTCTTTAGAAGCATTAGACGTCTGAGCCGTAGCAATATGCACATAAACCATGCTTAACAGCAACGTCATTAGTACTTTTGAGATGATAGTAGTAGTTTTCATTTCTTATCAAATATTACTTATTAATCAAATTTATAGTAATGTTTTTACAATTATTGAGCAATTCTAAGCCATTCTTGGAAGTCTGATACACAGCCTTTATTCTGTAAAAACATGTTCAAAAAGCATTATAAAGGGTTAAAACAACTTTATTCTTATACATCAAACACTTTTATTTGGCATTCTAATACGAATATCTACAATTAAATAACAATTTTCAACCTCGGATACCCTAATCATATCAGATGAAATACGAATCAACTTCACAGACTATCAATGCATTAGACACCTTACACATGAATAAGGTTGCACAATTAAAAAGAAAATAGAAATAATTTACCAGTTGATGCCTTTTTTCAGGAAAGACAGGGTTTTTTCCTCTGGAGATCCCTTTTCGGGAGCAAAGTTGTATTGCCAGCCGGCTTGTTGAGGTAAGCTCATCAGGATAGATTCTATCCGGCCATTGGTTTCTAGTCCGAATTTGGTGCCTTTGTCGTATACAAGATTGAATTCCACATAACGGCCTCTTCTCAAGAGCTGCCATTGCTTGTTATCCTCAGAATACGCTTTGGTTTTATTGCGGCTCATCAGTTCCACATAGGTAGGCGCAAATGTTTTACCTACTTCTTGAACAAAAGCAAATAATTCTTCTTTACTTTTTTTATTTAAACGATCAAAAAAGATCCCTCCAACACCCCGAGTTTCGTTTCTATGTGGAATAAAAAAGTAATCATCAGCCCATTTTTTATACTCGGGATAATAGGAAATATCATATAGATCACAGGTCTTTTTTAGCTGATCATGAAAAAAACGGGCATCTTCTTCCACCACATAATGCGGGGTAAGATCAATTCCTCCACCAAACCACCATACGCCATTACTCATTTCAAAATAACGGACATTCATGTGAATGATGGGAACCATTGGACTATTCGGATGGATCACAATGGAAACACCTGTTGCA
>JAEUTU010000040.1 GCA_016786925.1 Bacteroidia bacterium | reverse complement strand
TATGAAAAATGGGCATGGTTGATCTTCATTCCATTTGTGATCCTTATTGTAACTGCTGTATCTAATGGAGCAAATATTACGGATGGTATTGATGGTCTTGCAACAGGAACATCAGCGATCATTGGTGTAACACTTGGAATTTTAGCGTATGTATCAGGTAATACTGTTTTTGCTGACTACCTCAATATTATGTACATCCCGAATTCGGGTGAATTGGTAATATTCATTGCTGCATTTGTTGGAGGTTGTGTTGGTTTCTTATGGTACAACTCTTTCCCTGCGCAAGTATTTATGGGAGATACAGGCAGTCTGGCATTAGGAGGTATCATTGCTGTATTCGCGATCGCTATCCGTAAAGAATTATTGATCCCTATTCTGTGTGGCGTATTCTTAGTAGAAAATTTATCCGTAATGATGCAAGTGGCTTATTTCAAACGCATGAAGAAAAAGCATGGAATTGAATATGCAAGAGCCAATCGCTTATTCAAAATGGCACCATTACACCATCATTATCAAAAGCTTGGTTTCCATGAAGCAAAGATCGTTTCACGCTTCTGGATCATTGGGATCATGCTGGCTGTATTAACAATGGTAACATTGAAATTACGATAAACAATGAAACGATTGGTGATACTTGGCGGTGGAGAAAGTGGTGTTGGCACAGCAGTGCTTGCACAAAAAAAAGGATATGAAGTTTTCCTTTCAGATAAAGGAAAATTAAAAGATAAATACAAAGACGTTCTTTCAAAATATGGAATACAATGGGAAGAGGAGCAACATACAGAAGCTCTGATCCTGAATGCAACAGAAGTAGTAAAAAGTCCCGGCATTCCCGACAAGGTTGAATTGATCAAAAAGCTAAAAGAAAAAGGAATTCCGGTGATCTCTGAAATTGAATTTGCAGGCAGATACACCAAAGCAAAAATGATCTGTATTACAGGAAGTAATGGCAAAACAACCACAACCCTGCTTACTTATCATTTGCTACAAAAAGCCGGTTTAAATGTGGGCTTGGGTGGAAATGTTGGAAAAAGCTTTGCCATGCAAGTTGCCGAGAATGAGTTCGACTATTATGTATTAGAGTTGAGCAGCTTTCAATTAGATGGCATGTATGAATTCAAAGCAGATATAGCAGTGTTGTTGAACATCACACCTGATCATTTAGACAGGTATGAATACAAATTAGAAAATTATGCAGAATCAAAATTCAGGATCATACAAAATCAAACGGAGAATGATGCATTCATATACTGCATAGATGATGAAGTAACAATGCAAACCATTAAAAACAAAAAAATAAAAGCAAAACAATATCCTTTCTCTATCAAACAAAAAGTAGAACAAGGAGCATACTTAGAAAACAATCAATTAATAATAAATACAAACAACACAAACCCTTTATTTATGACAATTCAAGAACTAGCCCTACAAGGCAAACACAACATCTACAACTCGATGGCTGCAGGTGTTACAGGCAAATTGGTTGAGATCAGAAAAGAGACCATCCGCGAGAGTCTTTCTGATTTCCACAACATCGACCACCGTTTAGAAGTAGTAGGAAATGTTCATGGTATTGAGTTCATCAACGACTCAAAAGCAACTAATGTAAACTCTACATGGTATGCATTAGAAAGCATGAATAATCCGGTTATCCTGATCCTTGGTGGAGTGGATAAAGGAAATGACTATTCAATGTTGAATGAATTAATAAAAGAAAAAGTAAAAGCGATCATTTGCTTGGGTACCGACAACAAGAAGATCATCAAAGCATTCAATGGAATGGTTGATACAATCTTGGAAGCGCACTCTGCAAAAGAAGCTGTTGCACAAGCTTATAAACTTGGCAAAAAAGGGGATACTGTTTTATTATCACCTGCATGTGCGAGTTTCGACTTATTTGAGAACTACGAAGATCGTGGGACACAGTTCAAACAAGCTGTTCGAGCGCTATAATTATTATTGATTGGAATTTTAATTAAACGATATGCAAGAAAATTCTAAAATAAAGAACTATCATTCTAAGCTGGATCGATCTCTGCTTTCACGCGATCGTGTTCGTGCATCGGAAGATGATCATCAAATGGAGTTTATAGATGAGATCAATGGCATTTCTTATGTCAATGATTCCAAATCGATCCGTATCACTGCTACTAGAAATTCTTTAGAAGCGATAGAGACTTCGGTTGTTCTTATTTTAGGTGGTCAGGATGCTGACAATGATTATTCATTACTTGCACGTCAGATAAAAGAAAAAGTAGTTGCCATTGTTTATTTGGGTAAATATCCCAATGCTGTATTACAGCATTATTCCAGACACAATATGTTGTTTGCAATGGCATCCTGCATTTCAGAAGCTGTCTTAATAAGTAGTATTTATGCTCAATCGGGAGATGTTGTGTTGTTCTCTCCTGCCTGTGCTCAAAACAACGAATTTGACAACTACAAAAAAAGAGGGAACGAGTTTAAAGGAGCAGTAAAATTATTATCATAAACATTGAATTTATTTAAATACATAAAAGGAGATAAGGTGATCTGGACAGTGGTTCTACTATTGTCTTTATTATCCATTTTGGTGGTATACAGCGCTGTTGTTGCCTTAGCCTATCGATATAAAGAAGGTGATACAGCATCTTACCTGATCAAACATATCTTCATTATGGGTTCCGGTGTATTCTTGATGTATTTGATTCATAAAGTGAAATACACCTATTTTTCAAGGATCTCACAAATAGCTATCTTTTTAGCAGCTCCACTCCTACTCTACACTTTGTTTAAAGGAGTAAGTGCGGGTGAAGCAAGCAGATGGTTAGCGATTCCGGGAACATCATTAACATTTCAAACATCCGACTTTGCAAAACTGGCATTGATCACTTATGTTGCCCGTATGCTATCGATCAAACAGGATGTGATCAAAGATTTCAAACAAGCATTTGTGCCTATCATCATCCCTATTGGTATCATCTGTGTATTGATCTTTCCAGCCAACTTCTCTACAGCGGCCATGTTATTTTTAAATTGCTTTGTATTGATGTTCATTGGCCGTATGAATGCAAAACATTTATGGATACTGATCGGTTCGGGAATCGTTGTATTAGGACTCGTATTATTGATCATCTGGAATTTCCCGAATGCCATTCCTCGTGGTGCCACCTGGAAAGCAAGGATAGAAAATTTCTCAAAAGGTGATAGTGAAAGTAACTTTCAAGCAGAACAGGCAAAGATCGCCATTGCAACAGGTGGTGTGATCGGAAAAGGTCCGGGAAACAGTATTCAGCGAAATTTTTTACCTCAGGCATCATCCGATTTTATTTATGCAATTGTAATTGAAGAATGGGGACTCATCTCAGCCGTCCTCATTGTATTCTTATATCTTGTTTTACTATTTAGAGGTATCAAAATCGCCAACAAAAGTGAACGGACCTTCGGAAGTTTGCTAGCTGTAGGTTTAACATTCAGTCTGGTATTTCAAGCCATGATCAATATGGCTGTTGCAGTTAATTTATTTCCTGTTACCGGTCAGCCTTTACCACTGATCAGTATGGGAGGAACATCCATATGGTTTACCAGCATTGCATTGGGTATGATATTAAGTGTGAGTAGAGAAACAGAAAACGAAGAGAAAGGAGAAGAAAATGAAACCGCTTAAAATTATCGTTAGTGGTGGTGGCACAGGTGGCCATATATTCCCTGCAATTGCAATAGCAAATGCTATAAAAGCAATACGTCCTGATACGGAGTTTCTTTTTGTAGGAGCAGAAGGAAAAATGGAAATGGAAAAAGTTCCTGCTGCTGGTTATAAGATCGAAGGGCTATGGATCAGCGGATTTCAAAGAAAGCTAACGCTTTCAAATCTTGCTTTCCCATTCAAATTGATCAGCAGTATCATGAAGGCAAAAAAACTCATCCGTGAGTTCAAAGCAGATGCAGCTATTGGCACAGGAGGATTTGCGAGCGGACCAATGTTACAAGTGGCAGCAGGAAAAGGAATTGTAACACTTATTCAAGAACAGAATTCATATCCGGGCATAACGAATAAGATCCTTTCTAAAAAAGTGGATAAGATATGTGTGGCTTATAATGGCATGGAAAAATACTTTCCAAAAGAAAAGATCATCCTAACAGGAAACCCTGTACGTCAGGACATTCTGAACTTAGAGGGGAAACGCGACAGAGGAGCTGAATTTTTTGGTATCGATAAAAGCAAAAAAACAATTCTGGTTATTGGTGGAAGTCTTGGTGCACGTACCATCAATGAAAGCATTGCAACTTGCATCGAGTCATTTGCACACAATGATATTCAATTGATCTGGCAAACAGGAAAAGGATATTTTGAAACAGCGAAAGCGGCTACAAAAAATTATGATAACAAAGGAATAAAGTCATTCGATTTCATTCAAAAAATGGATTACGCCTATGCTGTGGCAGACATGGTGATCTCCAGAGCCGGTGCAAGTTCTATCTCAGAACTTTGTTTGGTAAAAAAGCCTTGCATTTTAATTCCTTCACCGAATGTGGCAGAAGATCATCAAACAAAAAATGCGATGGCATTGGTAACATACAATGCCGCATTATTGATCAAAGACAATGAAGCAAGAACGAAATTACAAGAGGAAGCTTTAAAACTGATAAAGGATGAGGCACTTTGTACAAAGCTATCCGAAAACATTGGAAAATTAGCATTTAAAGATTCGGCACAAGTGATCGCAAACGAAGTACTAAGCTTGATCCATCAAAAACAAAAATGAATTTAAAAAGCATACATAACGTTTATTTTTTAGGCATCGGAGGAATCGGGATGAGTGCCTTGGCGCGTTATTTTAATGCAATGGGTAAAAAAGTAAGTGGCTATGACAAAACAGCTACAAAGCTTACCAATGAATTAGTTGAAGAAGGCATCAAGATCCATTTTGAAGATAATATTCAACTTATTTCACCGGAGATCATCAATGATAAAGAGAATACCTTAGTTGTATATACGCCTGCTGTTCCGGCAGATCACAGCGAGTTTATTTATCTGAAAGAAAAAGGCTATACCATTAAAAAACGTGCAGAGGTTCTTGGTTTGATCACCTTACACAGCAGAACGATAGCCGTTGCGGGCACACATGGAAAAACGACTACCTCTTCCCTGGTAGCGCATATTCTCAAAACAGCACAAGTTGACCCTTCTGCCTTTTTAGGAGGAATCGCACAAAATTATAATACCAATTTATTGCTAAGTTCTTCCCTGCAATCAAACAAAGAAGCAACTGAGAAAAACTATGTGGTTGTTGAAGCTGATGAATATGATCGTTCATTCCTCACACTACATCCGGAAATAGCCGTTATCACATCTGTTGATGCCGACCATCTGGATATTTACGGAGATGTAAAATTTGTGGAAGAATCCTTCTCCATGTTCGCTAATCTGGTAAGTTCAAAATTGATCTTAAAGAAAAATATTGTCGAAAAAGTAAAAACAGACAAAGCGGTGATCAGCTATTCTGTTGATGATGCTTCTGCCAATTATTTTGCATCCAATATTAAGATCGAAGATGGACTTTATCATTATGAGATACATACACCATCAGGAGTATTTAAAAATATGAGTTTGGGATTACCAGGCAAACACAATGTAGAAAACTCCATAGCTGCAACAGCCATCGCATGTGAATTGGGAATTCAAGAAAATGAAATACGAACCGCATTAGCTAGTTTTAAAGGCGTAAAACGCAGATTCGATTATCATATTAAAACAAAAGAATTGGTATTTATTGACGACTATGCACATCACCCTGAAGAGTTGAAAGCAACGATCAGTTCTGCCAAAGAAATGTTTCCCGGCAAAAAGATCACAGGAATATTTCAACCTCACTTATTCAGCAGAACAAGAGATTTTGCAAAAGAATTTGCTGCGAGTTTGGATCTATTAGACGAATGCATCTTGATGGAGATCTATCCGGCAAGAGAATTACCCATAGAAGGAGTTAATTCTCAAATGCTGATCAATTTGATGAATTCAAAACACAAACGAATTTGTCAAAAAAATGAATTAGTAGATACTGTAGCGAAAGAAAAAATTGAAGTCTTATTAACGATGGGAGCGGGTGATATCGACACATTTGTAGAACCGATCAAAAAGGCAATTTTAAAATAGTTTGAAAAAGCTAAAGAAAATATTATTCATCACCATGTGGGTTGTTCTGATAACAGGACTGATCGTTACTATGGGCTTTGTAAATAAAGAGCAAGATGCTTTATTATGCAAATCCATGAACATTCATGTTAATCAGGATGGAGATCTGTATTTCCTTGACAATATTGATGTAGCAAAATTGATAATGGATAGAGGCGACAGCATTAAGAATCAACCCAAACATACTGTTGATGTAAACGATATCGAACACATGCTCAACACCCATGCAGCGATTGCCAATGCAGAAGTCTCCTTGAGTATTGATGGAATATTAAAAGTGGATGTTCGTCAACGCAGACCGATCATCCGTATCATCAACAATGATGGAGAAAGCTATTACATTGACGATGAGGGAAAACCAATGCCATTATCCGATAAATACACTGCAAAAGTGCTTATTGCCAACGGAAATATAGCAGAGCCTTACATCACACGCTATAATTATACGGTATTCGACATTTCAAAAGATAGCGCGCTTGCAGCCAACAGCATGCTGGATGAATTGTATGCTATGAGTGAGTATATCAACAAAGACGAATTTTGGAAAGCACAAGTACAACAGATCTTTGTTAATACTGAAAAAGAATTGGAAATAGTGCCATTGGCGGGCGATCAAAAGATCATTTTTGGTGACACCACCAATATGGATGATAAATTTAATAAGCTATACACATTCTATCAGCAGGGCTTAAATACAACAGGCTGGTGGGATAAGTACTCCATCATAAATCTAAAATTCAAAAATCAAATTGTTTGCACAAAAAAATAAATGAACATGGAACCATCAGAAATTGTAGTAGGATTAGACATTGGAACAACAAAAATTGTAGCGATCGTAGGCCGCAGAAATGAATTTGGCAAGATCGAGATCCTTGGAATGGGTAAATCCGAGTCGTACGGTGTTGCCCGTGGGGTAGTTCAAAACATCGACCAAACAGTTCAATCCATCCGCACAGCTGTAGCAGATGCTGAAAACAAATCGGGTGTAGATATAAAAGTGGTAAATGTTGGTATTGCCGGTCAGCATATCAAGAGTAACCAGCACCGTGGTATAAAAACCCGTTCGAGCATTGACGAAGAGATCTCTCAAAAGGATATTGACGCCTTGATCGATGATATGTATCGTTTAGCAATGGCACCGGGCGAGGAGATCATCCATGTTCTTCCTCAGGAATATATCATCGATAATGAAAGTGGGATCAAAAATCCTATCGGTATGTCGGGCATACGCTTAGAAGCAAACTTCCATATCATTACCGGACAGATCGCTGCTGCTAGAAACATTTATAAATGTGTACAAAAGTCAGGATTAGAAGTTTCTGCTTTAACATTAGAACCGTTGGCTTCAGCAGATGCTGTTTTAAGCACAGAAGAAAAAGAGGCAGGAGTTGTTTTGGTAGATATTGGTGGTGGGACAACCGATGTGGCTATTTTCCATGAAGGCATCATCCGTCATACTGCTGTTATTCCTTTTGGTGGTAACGTGATCACCGAAGATATCAAAGAAGGATGTACAATAATCAAGAGCCAGGCTGAGTTATTAAAGATCAAATTTGGATCGGCTTTAGCAAGTGAGAATCAGGAGAACGAGATCGTTTCTATCCCGGGTTTAAGAGGAAGAGCACACAAAGAGATCTCCGTAAAAAACTTATCGAGCATTATCCAAGCGAGAATGGAAGAGATCATCGAACATGTATATTATGAGATCAAACATTCAGGATATGAGAAAAAATTGATCGCTGGTATCGTAGTAACAGGTGGTGGTGCGCAACTTAAACACATCACACAATTGATCGAATACATTACCGGAATGGATACACGTATCGGTTATCCAAACGAACATTTGGCAAAAGGAACGGAAGATGTAACAAGTCCATTGTTTGCTACTTCAGTAGGTTTGGTGATGAAAGAATTGCAACGTATCGACAAACAAAATTCGAATACTGCAAACACTAAAACCACTATCACAAGCCACTCTAAAGACAAAGAGCGTTCAGGTGGATGGTTCGAAAAGATCAAAAAATTCTTTGACGAAGATTCAGTTCAACAGTAAAAAACAAGCATAGTAATTAACAAGTGCTGGTTAGTAACTAACAATGAGCATGTTAATTCCACATTAAAAAATAGTAGAATTTTATAACGTCAAAAAATGTATTGTAGGCTAAACACCAACAATAACAAACGTTTAAAACTAGATCAAGATGATGAAATTTGATTTACCTCAAGACAACTCCTCAATTATCAAGGTATTTGGAGTTGGTGGTGGCGGAAGTAACGCTGTAAACCACATGTACAAACAAGGCATTAAAGGCGTTGACTTTATTGTTTGTAATACCGACCAACAAGCATTGGATATCAGTCCGGTTCCGTTAAAGATCGTTCTGGGAGCAAGCTTAACAAAAGGTCGTGGTGCCGGCTCTTTACCTGAAGTAGGTAAAAATGCTGCCATCGAAAATATCGAAGAGGTAAAAGCGATATTAGGTAACAATACCGAAATGGTATTTATTACTGCCGGTTTAGGTGGTGGTACAGGAACAGGTGCTGCACCTGTTATTGCACAAGCAGCTAAAGAAATGGGAATCTTAACAGTTGGTATCGTTACCATCCCATTCGGATTTGAAGGTAAAAAGCGTAAAGCACAAGCTGACGAAGGATTAAATGCCTTGAAAGCAAACGTTGATACCTTATTAGTTATCAGCAATGATAAATTACGTGAGATCTACGGAAACTTAAAAGTGACAGAAGCATTCGGTCATGCTGATGATATTTTAACAACTGCTGCAAAAGGAATTGCAGACATCATCACCACTACATTGCAGATCAATACCGATATCAATGACGTGAAAACAGTTATGAAAGATAGCGGTGTAGCGATCATGGGATCTGCTCAAGCAAGTGGTGAAGCGCGTGCATTAAGAGCAGTTGAACAGGCAATGGCATCACCATTATTAAACGATAGCAATATCCGTGGCGCACGTTATGTATTAGTAAATGTAACTTGTGGTGAAGATGAGATCACCATGGATGAATTAGGTGAGATCACCGATTATATACAGGATGCAGCCGGAATGACTGCTGAAGTGATCAAAGGTTACGGTGTTGACTCTTCATTAGGAGATAAAGTAAGTGTTACGATCATTGCAACAGGATTTAATTCCAATGCTGATCTAGGCATCAAAATAGAAAAAGCTCCGGAGAAAAAAGTATTCTCTTTATTGGATGAACAACCAAAAGCAGAAGTGATCGCTCCACCGGTAGTAAACGAAACACCTCAAGTTCAGGAAATGACCTCTTTCTTCAAAGAAGAAGTAGTAGCACCTGTAAATGAAGTGATCGCACCGGTAGTGAATGAAACACCTGTGGTGAATGAAGTAGAAGAAACTCCTGTTGCTGAAGAACCATTTATGTTCATCAGAAATGAAGTAATAGAAGAAACTCCTGTTGCTGAAGTAGAAGAAGAAAAACAAATTACGTTTGAATTCGAGATCACTAACAACAACAGTAATGCAGTATCTTTCGAGGAGCCATTCATCATCTCTAAATCAGAAGAGACTGTCATGCAAAATGATTTTGTGATCGAAAACAAAGAAGAGAACAAAACAATTGCTGAAGTACAACAAGATGAACAATTGAAAAAAGCACAAGACCGTATCGAGAAATTGAAACAGTTAAGCTTTAAATTAAAATCACCAAATGGTTTATCTGAATTAGAAAATGAACCTGCATACAAACGCAGAAATGTAAGTTTAGACTCAACTCCTCATTCATCTGAATCACAAGTATCCCGTTATACTTTATCAGAAGGTGATGACAAAAAGATCGAGATCAAACCAAACAACTCATTCTTACACGATAATGTTGACTAAGAATAAAGGTTAGTAATAATAAAAAAGCCTCCCGAAGATTGGGAGGCTTTTTTATTATTAGATACATTTTATTTCTTACGCATGAACAACTGAATAGGAACACCGGAGAAATCAAATTTCTCACGCAATCTGTTCTCTAAAAAGCGAATATAGGATTCAGTAACATACTGCGGCAAATTGCAATAGAATGCAAATGTAGGAGCATGTGTAGGCAACTGATTAATGAATTTGATCTTGATTTCTTTTCCTTTTGTTGCTGAAGGCGGATTGCTTTCAATGATCGGCAACATCACATCATTTAACTCACGTGTTTTGATCGACTTGATCCTGTTGGCATACACCTTTTCAGCAGCTTCAATTGCTTTCAACACACGTTGCTTTGTGATAGCAGATGTAAAGATGATCGGCACATCACGGAAAGGTGCGATACGCTCACGAATACGTTCTTCATATTCTTTTGTTGAATTGGTGTTTTTCTCCACCAGATCCCACTTATTCACCATGATCACAATTCCTTTTCTGTTCTTTTCAGCTAAATGAAAAATATTCAGATCTTGTGCTTCCATTCCTAATGTCGCATCGATCAACAATAAGCAGACATCACAATCTTCGATAGAACGGATAGAACGCATCACGGAATAAAATTCCAGATCCTCTTCTACTTTTGATTTTTTACGAATACCTGCTGTATCGATCAACAAGAAATCATGGCCAAATGATGTATAACGTGTATTGATACTATCACGGGTAGTACCCGCAATATTCGTAACAATATTTTGTTCTTTACCCAACAAAGCATTTACGGTAGATGATTTTCCAACGTTCGGGCGACCAACGATCGCAAACTTAGGAATATCGATCTCCTCATGCACTGCATTCTTATCCAAAGCAGCTACCACTTCATCCAACAGATCCCCTGTTCCACTTCCACTGATAGCAGAAACGTTATGTACTTCGCCTAAACCCAATGCGTAAAACTCACCCGATAAAGCTTGACGTTCGCCATTATCAACTTTGTTGGAAACAACAAATACTTTCTTTTTACCACGTCTAAGCATATCGGCAACGATCTTATCATCATCTGTGATCCCATCGGTAACATCTACCACAAAAAGGATCACACTCGATTCATCAATTGCCAACTGTACTTGCTTGCGTATCTCTCCTTCAAAAATATCATCAGAACCATGTACATATCCACCGGTATCGATCACCGAAAATTCCAGACCATTCCATTCCGATTTTCCATAATGCCTGTCGCGGGTAACACCTGCTACCTCATCAACGATTGCTTTTCTACTATCCGTTAAACGATTGAAAAGTGTTGATTTCCCTACGTTTGGTCGTCCTACTATTGCTACGATATTTGCCACTGCTTTTTTATTTTAATTTATATATCCAAAACGTTTGAGTTGTGTATCATTATCTCTCCAGTCTTTATTCACTTTTACAAACAACTCCAAAAATACCTGCTTTTGAAAAAACGCTTCAATATCTTTACGTGCTTCTGTTCCTACTTTTTTTAGTGCCTTCCCTTGATGGCCAATGATAATTCCTTTTTGTGAATCACGCACCACGATGATCTCCGCTCTGATCTTAATGATCTTTTCTTCTTCTTTGAACGATTCAACAACCACTTCCACAGAGTATGGGATTTCCTTTTTATAGTTCATCAATATCTTTTCACGAATGATCTCCGACACAAAAAATTTCTCCGGCTTATCCGTTAATTGCTCTTTATCATAAAAGCCAGGACTTTCAGGCAACAATGCAACGATACGATCAAACACATAGTTCACATTGAACTTCTCTAATGCAGAAACCGGGATCACTTCGGCATTGGGAACTTCTGTTTTCCAATACTGCACTTTTGCTTCCAACTTTTCCTGATCTGCCAGATCGATCTTGTTTACCAAAAGTAAAACAGGCACTTTGGTATTCTTGATCTTTTGAAGGATCTTCTCCTCTATTTTGATATCCTCATAAATATCGGTTACAAATAGAATAACATCTGCATCGGTAAGTGCGGTATGCACAAACTCCATCATCGACTCCTGCAACTTATAGTTAGGCTTTAAAACACCCGGAGTATCCGAATAAACGATTTGAAAATCTTCACCGCTCACAATTCCCATGATACGGTGACGGGTTGTTTGAGCCTTTGAAGTAATAATAGACAAGCGCTCCCCTACCAATACGTTCATAAGGGTTGACTTACCTACGTTCGGACTTCCTATAATATTCACAAAACCAGCCTTGTGCGCCATCAATTAAAAATTGTTAATAAGTTATTTGGAGTACAAAGAAACAAAATATATCTTTGCACCGCAATTTAAAAAGCTAATCAGGGCTTTTTGTTCTTTAAAACAGT
>JAEUTU010000024.1 GCA_016786925.1 Bacteroidia bacterium | reverse complement strand
CTTCAAGAAATATTATCATTCTTTAAATTCAGAAAAACGTATTCCTCGAAAATGATCTTGAAAAGGATTTACATACTGTTTCTGTTGTTCTTCATTCACCTTTTGGGTCAGGCTCAAAATGGTAATATGGTGTTTAATGATACCGTATTGCATACGATCTTTGTTGAGATCGATCTTCCTGATTGGTTTCAGACAGTTGAAAATGATTTTCAATTGAATTTTGATCAGCCGGATGTTTATCCGGAAGTTTATCGTAAATGTAAAGTAACATTTGATGGTATTGTGCTGAATGATTGTGGTTTCAGAGAAAAAGGAAATGCTTCCAATTCACTTACCAACTTTGGGAAGAAAAAGCCATTTAAGATCGCATTTGACGAATTTTTGAATCAAAATCTGGATGGCTTGGATAAGATCAATCTGAATAATTTTACCAACGATCCATCTTTAATGCATGATGTTATTGCATTTAAATTGTTTCGCGATGCAGGTTTAGTCGCTTCACGTACATCCTATGCTAAATTGTATGTAAACGGAGAATACATTGGATTGTATGTGATCATTGAGAATGTAGATAAAAACTTTTTAAGACAACAGTATGGTGGCGGTGTCAATAATGATGGAAATTTGTACAAAACTGATAGAGGTGCGGCTGTTTTTTTGAATTGGCTGGGACCGGAATCAACAGGCTATAAGGATCAAGGTTTAAAGCTGAATACAAATGAAACTGCTGATGATTGGACCAAACTGATCCAATTCATTGATCTGATCAATAATTATTATGGTGCTGATTTCAAACAGCGTCTGGAAAGTAATTTTGATGTACATGCTTACTTGAAGATACTTGCTATTGAAAAGTGTATCAGGAGTTGGGATAGCTATTGGGGAGGAGGCAATAATTTTTATTTGTATGAACACCCCGATGGGATGATCCGTTGGATTCCCTGGGATATGAATGAAACGTTTCAGGATATAAAAATAATAAGTGGAACTTCATTACTGACAAGTTATTTGGTGCCTACCAATAAATTTGACGATCGTCCTCTCTTGAAACGGATATTTGAGATCGATGAGTACAAACAAGAATATTTAAATTATTGTTGCCAGTTGATACAATCAAACTTTAAGTTAGAACATCTAGGACAATATGTTGTAGACAGACATGAGCTTATAGATGAAGCCTACAAGCAAGATCCCTACCGCTATAATTCCTACACTTCTTTTGAAACATCGCTTACCGAAGATAATTTGGATGAAGTATCCATTACTCATAATGGATATGTTTTGCGGATCAACTATCCTGGAATATTCCCTTTTATTCAATCACAAAGGGAATGGGTGGTCAAACAAATGGAAGGCTGGGAGCAAAGTTGTGTGATAGAGGATAACTCGATTTATGATCTGTTTGTATATCCGAATCCGGCCAATTTAGAGATCAATATTTCGAATACACAATCAGGATTTGAATTTGCACAATTCATATTGTATGACTTTACAGGTAAAGTATGTCAGCAGACAGAATTTGAAGTAATGGATGGTGCTTACAATACTCTTTATTTGGATGGTATTCCATCCGGCATTTATTTACTGATCAAGCGTTCGGCTGATGGTAAATTAGGAAGAGCAAAAGTTGTTGTTCGCTAATTTGTAACGAATTTGTACGATATCGTTAAGTAAACGGTTATATTTAGCCAATTACAGTTTAATTTACTAATTATGAAAAAAATATTTTTCATTGTTGCTTTACTTCTTTCTTGTTCGATTTTAAAAGCAACTTCATTTAAAATTACAATTGGTGGTTCTGGAAATGAATATGCTGTGAATACCATTGAGACTTCTGATAAGGGATTTTTAATAGTAGGGTACACGACTTCTGGTAGTGCAATTGGTGAGGATGGACTTGCCGTTAAAACAGATAAGAATGGAAACGTCTTATGGTCTAAAATATTTTCGAATACAGGAAACGAACGTTTTAATGGATGTGTAGAATTAGATAATAATTATTATTTAGTGGGTCAGACTACATCTGGCACTATTGGTGGGCAAGATGCTTGGTGCCTAAAGTTGGATACTACAGGAGGTGTTATCTGGTCTAAAAAATTTGGAACAACAGGAGCAGATGGTTTTCATAAGTTGAAAGCTATTAGTAGCTCTAGTGTGATTTTATGTGGTTACAGTGGAGGTTCTAATGGAGAGCAATTAGCGTATGCTTACGCTGTGAAAATAAACACTGCAGGAAATGTTCTTTTTGAGAAAAAGTATGGTACCGGTATTTCTACTACTCAAACAAATGCAGCTCGTAATTTAGCATTAACAAATTCCGGGGACGTGATTATGTCTTGTTATACGTATTGTTTTGGTGCAGGTTTGCATGATGGTATGATGGTCTGTATTGATACTGTGTCAGGAAATAGATTGTGGACGAAATCATACGGATCAACAAATAATGATGTGTTAAATTCAATAACTAATTCAAAGGATGGTAATTTTATTTGTTCTGGGTATGATAGACTAAATGGAGCAATAGATACTAAATTTTGGGTGATGAAAATTAACGACCAGGGAAATTCGATCTGGCAAAAAAGTTTCTACCACAATGTATCAAATGTTAATTTTATCGGGGCGATTTCTACTGCAGAAGATAATGGGTTTATTTCTGTCGTAAATACCAATACACCTTCTGGGTCAACAATGGCAGAGTTTTTACGTATGGATAGTGTTGGGAATCCATTGTGGGTACGAACAATCAACGAACTAAATCTTGAAAATTTTAGTACTGTTTTAACAACATCGGATAGTAATTATATTGCTACAGGCTATACCAATAGTTCAGGAGCAGGAGGATATGATATTTTTGTTGTAAAACTTGATCGATTTGGCAATATCGACAATTGCTGTGTAAAATCAGGATCCTTTTTGATACAACAAGGAGGGATGATTGTGTCGTTACAAAATCAGGATGTTTTGACGAATACATCTCAAACAATTTACTCAAATACAGGTGCAAACTTTAATGTTCAAAAAAATATTAATTGCACACCTGTTCCAGCCACGGGGTACGTAAATGCCTTTATTTGTGACGGTGCAAGTTATGTTCTTCCTTCAGGTCAAGTAGTTTCTCAGGCAGGATCCTATTCTAGTTTGATAAATAATGGTTCAAGTTGTGATAGTGTTGTCATTACTAATTTGTCCTTATCAAATTCATATCTTGATACAGTTGATGTATCTATTTGTTCTGGCACTTCGTATGTTTTGCCCAATGGCTCTTCTGTAAATATTTCTGGAGTTTATCCAGTTGTTTATAATTCTATAAATGGCTGTGACAGTACTATTATTACCAATTTAAATGTGACGAGTCAAATTTTTAATACATCAAGCTATACAATTTGTTCTGGATCAAGTTTTGTTTTGCCATGGGGAGGGACCGCTGCTGTCGCTGGGGTTTATAACGATACGGTTTCATCTTTTGGCGGATGTGATAGTATTACATCCATTACTTTGTATGTATCTAATTCAATTACGTCAACCATAAATGTCAGTATTTGCAATGGGAATAGTTATTATCTTCCGGATAGTAGTAGCGTTTCTACGTCTGGTACTTATGTTACAGTTTTGACAACTGGTTCTGGCTGTGATAGTGTAGTTACGACCAATTTGTTTTTACAAAATGCGGCCTCTTATAACCAAACGATCCTGCTGTGTGAAGGCGAAGTTTATTTGTCGCCTGGTGGACAATTGATTCAGTCAACCGGAGTGTATGTAGATACTTTATTAACTAGTTTCGGATGTGATAGTGTTATCTCTACAACCGTTTTGTTTACATCCGAAGCCGGATTGTCAAAAAAAATTCCGAATGTTTTCACTCCTAATAGTGATGGTAAAAATGATTTGTTTAAAGTAGGTGATCCATCTAGCTGTATCGAATTGTATTCTATTCAGATATTTAACAGATGGGGACAAAAAATATTTGCAAGTGATGACTTGTTTATAAGTTGGGATGGGAAAATTAATGGCGAAAATGCTGTTGATGGCCTTTATTTTTATTTGATTAGCTACAAGCGAATTAATGGTGTGGAGGAATACCATAATGGAACTGTTACACTCCTTAGGTAATTGTTGTCCGCTAATTAATTCCCCAGATTAGATAGTCCTTTCCAGACTATATTCAGATCGTTTTCTACTTTGTAATCTTTCGAATAGGATAAATTCAGACGATCTCTTGTTTCGGGACTGAGGTGAATGTTTTTAATTGCATCGGCAGGTGTTAAAACCGAGGTTTTTAGTTTAGGCAGATGTTCATTTTTATCGATTCCGTAACCTACCCATGATTTTATTCCCAAAAGCACAGCAAACATGTTGGCTATAAAAGCGCCTTTGTTCTTTTGAAAGAAAAGAAGAATTGGGGAGAAGGCGATTATCAACAGGCTTGCTAAAATATCAAACAAGCGTTTATTTCTCTTGTTTTTAGGCTTGCTGATCGAATTCACATCAATGATATAGAGATCTCCTGCTGTATCAATGGAGTTACTTCCTATGATCGATATACTCTCCGGAGGAGCGATCTTAAAATCTACATCTGCCGAAACCAGTGTATGCATGTGGTCGATGATGCCTTGTGAAGAAATATCACGTGAACAGAATATCACTTCATTGATCTTGTAGATCTCAATGATCTCCTCTATTTGATCGATCTGTCCGATGCAATTTTCGTGATGCCCGTCTTGCTGACCAGCGCTTACGAATCCGCTAAAACTGCTGTTTATGTTAGTTTGTTTGAGTAGATTGCTAACCCGTTCGTATTCATCTTTGGTGCCAATGATGGCGATTCGTTTGCTCTTGTCGGGATTAAGATTAAAACTTTTGAGACCTGCTAAATGGAAGGTTAGACGGCTGATGATGTATGTGATCATTACCCAACCCATACCGAGTAGGATCAAGGCTCTTGAAAAGCGATAGTCTTCCGGTAATAAGGAATAGCCTATCAAAATTATTCCTGTTCCAACCAGCACGCCTCTTAAAATTCGGAATAAACGAACAGGTTTATCGTAGCCCCCACTTAAATAAACCGTAAACATCCAGATAAGAATGTAGGCAGGAAAAGCAATAGCAATAAGTGCTTGAGAGTATGAGCCACCCTCAATAAATTTGATATGTTTTTCGTAATATTCTTTAATGAATACTAGTCCGATCATGATTACTCCGAAATCAAAAGCAGGTAAAGCAATTGATCTTATAAATCGCGCTGCAATAGCTGCTCCGGCACGTAAATAAATGGCTAAATTGATCAGGAAAGAGAAGAGCTTGGCATTGTTTTGAGAGAAGTGTTTCTCCGCAAATATGACCATTGCTCTGTAAAATACAAATACATAATTAACGCTACTCTTCTTCGTGCTTTCTCCTTTGTAATGAATGATACGTGTTTCAGGGAAGTAGTAGTTTTTATACCCTCCTAAAATGATCCTGTAGGATAGATCAATGTCTTCTCCATACATAAAAAATGTCTGATCGAGTAAACCTACTTTGTCGAGAGCGGCTTTGCGCATAAGCATAAATGCTCCGGAAAGGATCTCCACTTCATGTGTTTTATCTTTATCAAGAAATCCTAAGTGGTATTTTCCAAATGTTTTGGACTTAGGGAATAGCTTAGATAGTCCGAATATTTTGTAGAACGCAACAGATGGTGTAGGTAATCCTCTTTTTGATTCAGGAAGAAAGTTTCCTTTCCCATCCAGCATTTTTACACCTAATCCGCCCGCATCCGGATGAGCATCCATGAATGCAACCACCTTTTCAAATGTATCTTCTTCAACAACCGTATCCGGATTTAATAGTAAAACATATTCTCCTTTTGAAACTCTGATTGCCTGATTATTGGCATATGAAAAACCTGTATTCTTTTTGTTTTCGATCAATACGACTTCCGGAAATTTTGCTTTGACCATTTCCACAGAGCCGTCAACGGAGTTGTTGTCAACCACAAATATTTCAGTGCTTACATTTTTTGCTGCTTTTCTTACAGAATGTAAACATTGCTCTAAAAAATGCTGAACATTGTAATTGACTATGATAACACTCAACTTCATTTTGCCTGCAGGGTGTTTTCGTAAGGTGTACGATTAATGATCGATCGTCCAAGTGTAATTTCATCGGCATACTCCAGCTCATCGCCAATAGCAATACCTCTGGCAATCGTACTCATGGATATACCATGATCTTTTAGTCGTTTATAGATATAAAAATTGGTTGTGTCGCCCTCCATTGTTGTACTTAATGCCATGATCACCTCTTTTATTTCTCCCTGTGATGCCTTGTTCACCAATGATTCAATGTTCAGGTCACTAGGCCCGATGCCATCCATTGGCGAAATGATCCCCCCTAAAACGTGATAAACACCTCTATATTGTTGAGTGTTTTCTATCGCCATTACATCACGAATATCCTCCACTACACAAACGGTTGAATGATCGCGGTGTGCATTTGCACACACTTCGCATAAAGGTTGATCGGAAACATTATGACATTTTTCACAATACCGAAGCTCATTACGGAGCTTGATGAACGTATTTCCAAATTGATTTACCTCTGCACTGTTTTGTTTCATCAAATGCAATACAAAGCGCAATGCGGTTCTTTTTCCAACACCTGGTAGTTTGCTAAACTCGTTTACAGCCTCTTCTATTAATTTGGATGAAAAATTCATAGCCCTAAAATTACACTTTTTTAGCCAAGAATTATTCATATAATGCTCGAACTAATATGTATTTTTGCACATCCATAAGTTAATATAAATGAAGCTCCATAAGTCTCTTGTAAACGCGGTCAAAGAAACCTTATCTCAAATTTTTGAAGGAGGGGTTTATGCGGATAAAGCTGTTGAGCAAGTTCTTAAACAAAATCCGAAGTGGGGTGCCCGCGATAGAAGATTTATTGCTGAAACTACCTATGAGATGGTTCGTTGGTGGCGTTTGTTGAACGAAATACTTGGAATAAAAACAGCTTCATTTGATTATAATGGTTTATTAGGCGTTCATTTTATTATTAAGGATATAGAATTACCTCCTTGGGATGAATTTAAGGAATTAGAAAAGCAGCAGATCCTTGAAAAAGCGGAGCAGGTGAGAAAAATAAGAAAGTTCAGAGAGTCTTATCCTGACTGGATGGATGAACTTCTAGCT
The DNA here is from genome assembly GCA_016786925.1 of Bacteroidia bacterium. GTDB lineage: Bacteria > Bacteroidota > Bacteroidia > 2-12-FULL-35-15 > 2-12-FULL-35-15 > 2-12-FULL-35-15. The sequence goes on along the minus strand of JAEUTU010000024.1, from coordinate 3,322 downwards.
TCTGAATTAGGAGAAGAGTGTTGGGAGAAAGAAGCTTGTGCCTTAAATACAGAAGCTGATGTTGTGTTGAGAGTGAATACTCTTAAAACGAAGAAAGACTTGCTGCAGAAAATGCTATTGGATCAAGGAATTGTTACACATGCAATTGCCGGATATCCAGATGCTTTGAAATTGGAGAAGCGGGTAAATTTGAATCCTATAAAAGAATATCAGCAAGGATTGTTTGAAGTGCAGGATGCCTCTTCGCAGTTAATTGCAGCTAATCTGGAATTAGAGCAGGGAATGTTTGTAATTGATGCCTGTGCCGGAGCAGGTGGGAAATCCTTGCACATAGCAGCCATTATGAAAAATAAAGGCAAGATCGTATCGATGGATGTGGAGGAGAGAAAACTCAAGGAGCTGCAGCGTAGAGCGGATAGAGCAGGAGTTACGATCATCGAAACAAAACCCATCAGCGTTTCAGTTGTTAGTACGTTAAAAGAAAAGGCCGATCGTTTGCTGTTGGATGTTCCTTGTTCGGGCTTAGGGGTATTGAGGCGAACACCGGATAGCAAATGGAAGCTAAATCAGGATTTTATAGCATCCATTCAACAAACGCAACAGCAAATTATTTCCGAGTACTCGCAGATGTTAAAACCCGGAGGGATCATGATCTATGCAACATGCAGTATTCTTCCTTCAGAGAATCAAAAGCAAGTGGAGTTGTTTTTGGCAAAGCACCCTGATTTTAACCTTTTGTCGGACCGAAAGATCCTTCCGAGTGAAGGGTATGATGGATTTTATATGGCAAAACTTACCCGTCTTTCAGTATGATCAATGTTATTGATAATAACGAGTCCATCTATCTTCTTTTAGAAAAACATAAGTTGCTTCCTCCTGATTTTTCTTCAGATGCAGTAACTGAATTGGATGTCGATGGGATGTATCATTTGAGTATTTATAATGCATCCACACGTAATTTTATTCTATATGTTTCTAATAATTATATGAAAGATATTTCTGAATTATCGGAGATGATGATCTTGATTCAGGAAGGATCGGAAACATTGTTTTCTGAATCCATTGCTCAAAAAGCGATCAATTTGTTAGACGATAAGATCCATTCGAGGAATAGTTCCCGGTTTTTCTTTGATGCACATTAAATAAAAAAGCCTTGTATTTATTTACAAGGCTTTTTTATTTATAATAAATTGTGTTATCGGATCATTAATTTCTGGGTGATACGTGCTTCATTGGTTTCAAGAACGATCATATACGCTCCTGCGCTCATTCCAAGGCTATTGATGAAATAGTTCTTTTCACCTGTTAACATATCTCCTTCATAAATAGTGCTTACCAGATTGCCTAGCATATCATAAAGTTTAATACTTCCTTTGGAGTTTTTATTTAAACTTACAGGGATACAAGTAATGCCATGAGATGGATTAGGGTAGGCCGGTTTCATTTCAAATTGAACTGACTCTGCAATGTTCGTTGCATTTCCAAGTACATCGAATTCGAAGTTGCCCAAAGGGGCTGGCATTGGTCGAACTTGCTCTTTTCCGGAGTTTGCATGTCCTAAAATATAGTAGAACACATGTGTGCCTGCAGGTTGAGCAGGAATATATCCTGTCCAGGTATCTGTTCCTGCATTGGTAAGTGTCATGTTAACTGCAGTATATGGGATGTTTGCAGTGTCTGTTGTGTAATAAAGTGTTGCGAATTGGATCCCTGATTTGTGCTGAATAATTGCATCTGCTTGATAAGGAGTTACGGTGTTCGTTGTGTTAGGCAAATTTTGATGCACAATTCGTAACGGGTTTGTTACACCTACTGAGTGGGTAATACAATGTAAGGATCCACTTGCTGAAATTGTCATATTGGAATTAATGCCAACGATGTTATATCCCGGCATTGCATCTTTCCAGATACGAATAGCTGTTGTATCGTATTGAGTGTAAAATTGAGGAACGATCACTGTATTGTTGATGATGCAAGAATTCGTGTAGGTCAAATAATTTCCCCCATTATCCGGATAATCAAAACCATTATTCTGATCAGGTGGTTGAGGAATGCGGATCACTTTGTAAGGTGTTCCGAACGGACTGTTAAAGTTGGATAAAATGTATTGTAGGTTGGCTTCAATTTGTGGTCCATCAGCTACGCCCGCAGGGTACTCTCCAATTAACAGCGTTTCTTCATTCAACAATTTCATGTGCATGTCAATATGATGAATACCATCATATGGTAGAGTTTCCATCTTAACATAACTATTAATCCCCATGAAGCTATTCATGATCTGATTGATCTGAGTTTCCGTTTTTGTCGGATTTTCATTCAGGATCAATTTGGATGAAAAGGCTCTGTTCATACCATCCGTCATGTAGTTTCCTCCTGTATGAACTAACTGGTTAGGATTTACAGTTGTTTCATATAGCGGTATGTTAAGCATGTTCGCGATACTTGTTGGATTAGCATCATCATTTGGACGGGTAGTGCGATTGTATTTCCAGTCAACTAAGATCAATGAATCAACATCATTTAAGTAGCAAGGGTTTGCACCGTAATCTCTGATCCAGACAGCATCCGTTGCAGAAGGATTGAAACGTACATTAGATAATGGCACTCCTCCGGCTGTCAGATAATTTTTAATTGTAGTAGAATCTTTATAAGAAGTACTTCCAGTGTTTGCATTACAGTTAATGATAACTACAGTTTCTTGTCTGGCTGCTCTTACGATCTCTCGAAGAACAGCATCATAACTTCTCCAGGTAATAGTTAAGGCTTGTATCTCTTCCCATTGAGCCATATTTCTTACCGGAAGAGTGGGAGGTGTTGTAATTCCTGCAGGAGCTCTGAATGGCTCCATGAAATCAGCACGTTGAATTTGTTGCAATTCTTCAGTTGAATATCCAACCGGTAGGTCGTTTTGGGCAATAGCAACAGAGCTAACTAATATACCTACTGTAGCATTAAGTATGTTTTTAATCATGCAAATAAATTATTTTATTTGATGAAGGTATGTTATTTTTGTCCAAAAAGCAATAGTTAATTAAAATAAAATCAAACGTTTATGAAAAAAGTCCCTTTTGTTTTAGTATTTGTTGTTTTGTTGCTATCCTCATTCCAAAAGGTGGATAATTGTGCCTTGAGCTATTATGGTATTTATGCATTTAAGTTGGATGAGGAACATTCGGCTGTGTTAAGATTTTATGAGGATGGAACGGTATTGGCTTCGACATCTGTGAATGACTATATGGATGTATTTTCATGGTTTCATAAAGAAAATAAAGACATGGTCTTAACCGGAAAATACAAGGTCAAAAAATGTGAGATCAAATTT
>JAEUTU010000001.1 GCA_016786925.1 Bacteroidia bacterium | reverse complement strand
CCTTTTTTGTTTTATCTATGCGTTTGCTGTCATACCCACAGAAGAACGACCTTGAATTCTTCCGGATTTCATTAAGCCATCATAATGACGCATTAACAAATGACTTTCTATTTGTTGAAGTGTATCTAATACAACCCCTACTAAGATCAATAATGATGTACCACCGTAGAATTGTGCAAATTCTTGTGTGATATCTAATTTTACTGCAAATGCAGGTAATATCGCGATCAATGCTAAGAATAATGAACCAGGGAATGTGATACGGGACATTACTGCATCAATAAATTCTGCTGTTTTTTTACCAGGTTGGATACCCGGAATAAAACCACCGTTACGTTTCATATCTTCTGCCATTTGATTAGGATTAACCGTGATAGCAGTATAGAAATAAGTAAAGATGATGATCAATGCTGCGAATACTAAATTGTACCAGAAACCATAGTGATTCGAGAATGTAGATACAAATCCTGTGATGTTATCTGATCCAACTGCCTGAGCAATAGTTAATGGAATAAACATGATCGCTTGTGCGAAGATGATCGGCATTACACCTGCAGCATTCACTTTTAAAGGAATATACTGACGAACACCACCATATTGTTTATTTCCAACGATCTTTTTAGCATACTGTACAGGGATCTTTCTTGTTCCTTGAACCAACATGATCGAACCAACAATAACTAGCAACAACAATACGATCTCGATCAACATCATGATCAATCCTCCGCCCTCACCACTCACACGTGAACCGAATTCAGAGATGAATGCGAAAGGTAAACGGGCAATGATACCGATCATGATCAATAAAGAGATACCGTTACCAATACCTTTATCAGTGATCTTCTCACCTATCCACATTACGAACATTGTTCCTGTGATAAGGATCAAAACTGATTGGAACCACCAGAATCCGCTAGGATCAATTACAACACCAGCTTTATTTGTGATCTGAGTTGCAATATAACCCGGAGCTTGAGCTGCAGTAATAGCTACAGTTAAAAAACGCGTGATCTGATTGATCTTTTTACGTCCACTCTCCCCTTCCATTTGCATTTTGCGGAAATAAGGCAATGCCATTCCTAACAACTGGATAACGATAGATGCAGAAATGTAAGGCATGATACCTAAACCAAAGATAGATGCACGTGAGAATGCCCCACCTGCAAAGATATTGATCAATCCGATCAATCCGCTATCACTAGCCTGGTTTGCCGCTTCCAAAGCATCAGAGTTAACTCCCGGAAGAACAACGTAAGAACCCAATCGGTAGATCAATACAAAGCCCAACGTATTAAGAATACGTGTTCTTAGCTCATCGATCTTCCAAATGTTTTTTAATGTATTTATAAAGTTTTTCATATATCAATTTTGATTGCGTAAAATTACGCTTTTTCAATTGCTACTGCACTTCCACCTTTAGCTTCGATAGCTGATTTTGCTGTTGCAGAGAATGCGTGTACTTTCACTTCTACTTTTGATTTTAACTCACCACGACCCAATACTTTTACTTTATCGTTTTTGTGAGCCAATCCTTTAGATACTAAGAAAGCTAAATCAATTGTTTCTACTTTATTAGTGTCAACCAAACCTTGGATAACATCTAGATTGATACCACGGTATTCAACACGGTTGATGTTTTTGAATCCAAATTTAGGAACACGTCTTTGTAATGGCATCTGACCACCTTCGAATCCTCTTTTAGCAGAGTATCCAGAACGGGATTGAGCACCTTTATGACCTTTTGTTGAAGTTCCGCCTTTTCCTGATCCTTGACCTCTACCTAAACGTTTTTTTGCGTTTTTTACAGAACCTTCTGCTGGTGTTAATTTACTTAAGTTCATCACTTATTATGATTTGTTGCGTTATTATTAAATATTTTCTACAGTAACTAAATGCGCTACTTTTTTAACCATTCCAAGGATCTGAGGTGTAGCCTCTTTCTCCAATGTTTGGTTCATTTTGGTAAAACCCAAAGCACGTAATGTACGTTTTTGACGCTCAGGACGGTCGATACCACTTTTTACTTGTTTGATTTTAATTTTTGCCATTTTGCTGTTAGTTTAAAGTTTGAAAGTTTAATGTTAAAAGTTTTTCAACTTTGAACAATGAACTTTAAACTCATTTTATCCGTTAAATACTTTTTCCATTGAGATACCACGTTGTTGAGCAACAGCAGCAGCATCACGCATTTTCATCAATGCATCCATAGTAGCTTTCACCACGTTGTGAGGATTTGATGAACCTTTTGATTTAGCCAATACGTCTGTTACACCAACGCTCTCTAACACTGCACGCATCGCACCACCAGCGATAACACCGGTACCGTGAGCAGCAGGCTTCAAGAATACAACAGAACCACTGAATTTACCATGTTGTTCGTGAGGAACAGTTCCTCTAACGATAGCAACTTTGATCAAATTCTTTTTTGCATCTTCAATACCTTTAGTGATAGCATCAGTAACCTCTTTTGCTTTTCCTAAACCGTAACCTACGATCCCTTTTTCATTTCCTACAACAACGATTGCAGAAAATGTAAAGTTTCTACCACCTTTAGTAACTTTGGTTACACGTTGAATGCTAACAAGTTTATCTTTTAATTCGATATCACTTGATTTTACTCTTTTTACGTTTGCGTTTGACACGATATAAATTTTTTAATTTTTAACTGATTGATTAGAATTTAAGTCCTGCTTCACGAGCAGCTTCTGCTAATGATTTAACACGACCGTGGTACAAGTACCCGTTTCTGTCGAAACGAACAGATGTAATACCAGCGCTAGCAGCTTTCTCAGCGATTGCTTTACCTACTAATTTCGCTTGATCGATCTTATTTACTTTAGCCTCAGCAATACCTTTATCGGCAGATGATGCTGAAAGAAGTGTTTTTCCTGCATTATCATCAATTAGCTGAACATAAATTCCTTTATTACTTCTAAAAACAGAAAGTCTTGGACTTTGTGCATCACCGCTAACCACCTTACGGATACGTTGCTTGATTCTGTTTCTTCTGTATTCTCTTGTAATTGCCATTTTGTTTTATTATTTATATCGGATTTTGCCGATAATGAACATTTTTATTTATTATTTACCTGCTGATTTACCTGCTTTTCTTCTCAATACTTCACCAGCGAACTTGATACCTTTTCCTTTATATGGTTCAGGTTTACGTAATGAACGGATCTTAGCAGCAACCATACCTAACAATTGCTTATCAGCACTTTCCAAAATTACTTTTGGATTTTGTCCTTTATCAGCAGTTGTAGTAACTTTGATCTCAGCCGGTAATTCAAAAGTAACGTTGTGAGAGTAACCTAATGATAACTCTAACAATTGACCTTTGTTAGCGGCACGGTAACCCACACCTACTAGCTCTTGTTCTGTTTTGTAACCTTCGCTAACACCTTTTACCATTCCGGCAACCAATGAACGGTATAAACCGTGCAAAGCTTTGTGACGTTTTTGTTCTGTAGCACGAGAAAGCACTAACGTACCTTCTTCATTCTTTACAGTGATAGCTGAATCTATATTTTGAGTTAAAGTTCCTTTTGGACCTTTTACTGTGATAACATTTTTATCTGAAATGCTAACTTCTGTTCCTTTCGGAAGTGCGATTGGTAATTTACCTATTCTTGACATGTTCTTTCCTCCTAAAGATTAATAAACGTAACATAAAACTTCGCCACCAACCTTTTGAGTTTTCGCTTCTTTGTCAGTCATAACACCTTTAGAAGTAGAAAGGATGGCAATACCTAAACCATTTAATACACGTGGAATTTCACGTGAACTAGCGTATTGACGTAAACCTGGAGAAGAAATTCTCTCTAGATTTTTAATAGCTGATTGTTTAGTTACCGGATGATACTTCAAAGCGATCTTGATAGATCCTTGAGTATTGTTATCTTCGAATTTGTAGTTTAAGATATATCCCTTTTCGAAAAGAATTTTTGTGATCTCTTTCTTAAGATTAGAAGCTGGGATTTCTACGATTCTGTGGTTTGCTTTAATAGCATTTCTCACTCGTGTGAGGTAATCTGATATTGTATCTGTCATTTTATTTGGTTTATATGTTATCCCGCACGCAGGATAATTATATTAATACTCTACTTTATATAGCCTGTTGGTTTGTGCTTACCAACTTGCTTTTGTAACGCCCGGGATCATACCGTCTAATGCCATTTCACGGAATGTGTTACGTGAAATACCGAATTGACGCATATAACCTCTTGGACGGCCTGTTAATTTGCAACGGTTACGTTGACGTACAGGAGATGATGCTCTTGGAAGTTTTTGTAATCCTACGAAATCACCTGCTGCTTTTAAAGCCGCTCTTTTTTCAGCGTGTAAATCAGCAAGTTTCTTACGTTTAACTTCTCTTGCTTTCATTGACTCTTTTGCCATCTGCTTATATTATTTTTTTTGGTTTTTAAATGGTAATCCAAACTCTGCTAACAATGCTAATGCTTCTCCATCAGTTTTTGCTGAAGTTACAAAGGTAATATCCATACCCATTATTTTGCTTACTTTATCAATATCAATTTCCGGGAAAATGATTTGTTCAGAAACACCTAAAGTGTAGTTTCCATTTCCATCAAATCCTTTATCGTTGATTCCTCTGAAATCACGAATACGTGGCAAAGCTACGGAAATTAATCGATCTAAAAACTCATACATGGTATCTCCACGTAAAGTTACTCTCACCCCGATAGGAACACCTTTACGAAGTTTGAAGTTAGAAATATCTTTCTTAGAGATCGTAGAAACTGCCTTTTGACCTGTAATAGTGGTCATTTCTTTGATAGCACCTTCGATCAATTTCTTATCAGATACTGCATCGCCAACACCTTGGTTAACACAGATCTTTTGCAACTTAGGTACCTCCATAGAGCTACCATAGCTATACTTTTTCTGTAAAGCAGGAACTACGTCTGCTTTATATTTATCTTTTAAACGTGGTGAATAAGCCATTATTTAATTACCTCCCCTGACTTTTTAGAAATACGAACTAATTTATTTGATTTCTCATCTAATTTACGACCTACACGAGTTGTTTTACCTGTACCCGGCTCGATCAACATTAAATTAGAGATATGAATAGAAGCTTCTTGCTTAACAATTCCTCCTTGAGGATGTTTTGCGTTTGGTTTAGTGTGTTTAGATACTTCATTAACACCTTCTACAAAAGCACGGTTCTTTGCTCTGTCGATCGACAAAACTTTACCTTCCTTGCCTTTTGATTCACCAGCGATCACTTTTACTGAATCGCCTTTTTTGATATGTAATTTCTTTTGCATTTTCTTTAACTATTTTCAATTGTTATAGTACTTCCGGAGCTAATGAAATAATCTTCATGAAGTTTTTATCTCTCAATTCACGAGCAACCGGTCCGAAAATACGGGTTCCTCTTAATTCGTCAGCAGCATTTAATAATACTACTGCATTATCGTCAAAACGGATATATGAACCATCCGGACGGCTAATTTCTTTTTTAGTTCTTACGACTACTGCTTTAGAAACAGCACCTTTTTTTACGTTACCTGATGGTAATGCATGTTTTACGGTTACCACTACTTTGTCTCCAATAGAAGCATAACGCTTTTTGGTTCCGCCAAGTACACGGATAACCAGTACTTCTTTCGCACCGCTGTTATCTGCTACTGTTAATCTTGATTCCTGTTGTACCATTGTTTGTTTTTATTACTATTAATTGGATTGATAAGCTACCCTAGCCTAGCGCAATCTCAACACTCTTTGTTTGAAAAAATTATTTTGCTCTTTCAATTACTTCAACTAGTCTCCAGCATTTGCTTTTGCTCATTGGACGAGTTTCCATGATCTTCACAGTATCACCGATATTGCAAGTGTTAGTTTCGTCATGTGCCACGAATTTAGTGGTTTTATTAACGAACTTCCCGTATTTCGGGTGTTTCACTTTACGTTCTACTGCTACTACAATTGACTTGTCCATCTTGTTGCTTGTAACGTAGCCAACTTTTTCTTTTCTTAAATTTCTTTCTTCCATTGTATGAAATTATTTTTTTGCTTCTGCTAAAACTCTTTTACGAAGTTCGGTTTGTAATCTTGCTACTGTTTTTCTGCTTGCTGTAATTTTTGCAGGACTTTCAATAGGAGATACGGCATGGTTTAGCTTTAATTTTGCTAAAGCATTTTTTTCTTCTTTCACTCTCTCACGAAGATCGCTCGTTGAAAGTTGTTGTATATCTGCTTGTGTCATTTTTATCGTTTGTTACTGTTGATTAATACTATTATTAAGCTTCTGCTGAATAATCTCTTCTTACAACAAATTTAGTAGTTACAGGTAATTTTTGAGCTGCTAAACGCAATGCTTCTTTCGCTACTTCCATTGGTACACCTTCTGCTTCGAACATGATACGACCTGGTTTTACTACTGCTACCCAATATTCCGGAGCACCTTTACCTTTACCCATACGAACCTCTGCAGGTTTTTTAGTAATTGGTTTATCAGGAAATACTCTGATCCAAATTTGACCTTCACGTTTCATGAAACGTGTTACTGCAACCCTTGCAGCTTCTAGTTGGCGTGCTGTTACCCAGCAGCCTTCAGTTGCCTTTAAACCAAATGAACCGAATGAAAGTTGGTCGCCACGCTTAGCGTCACCTTTCATTTTCATTTTGTGCATCTTTCTAAACTTCGTTCTTTTAGGCTGTAACATCTTATTATATTATTAAAACTATTCTTTAATTTCTTTAATTATCGACTATTTTCCTTTTGGTTTACGTGGACCGCCTTTTGCAAATTTCGGTGCACCACCTTGAGGAGCTGCTGATTTTTTATCTTTACCTGCAGCGCTGCTTCCTACGTTTGGAGAAAGATCACGTTTTCCGTAAACTTCACCTTTGCAGATCCATACTTTTACACCGATACGGCCGTAAGTTGTATGTGCTTCGCCTAAAGCGTAATCAATATCAGCACGTAATGTATGTAATGGAGTACGTCCTTCTTTGTATCCTTCAACACGTGCCATTTCAGCACCTGCTAAACGACCAGAGCATTTAACTTTGATACCTTCAGCACCCATTCTCATGGTTGAAGCTACCGCCATTTTAACAGCTCTACGGAAAGAAACACGTCCTTCAATTTGACGAGCAATGCTATCAGCAACTAAACGAGCGTCTAACTCAGGGCGTTTAATTTCAAAGATGTTGATCTGAATATCTTTTTTAGTGATCTTCTTCAACTCTTCTTTGATCTTATCAACCTCTTGTCCGCCTTTACCAATAATAATTCCCGGGCGAGATGTATTGATCGTTACAGTGATGATCTTCACAGTACGCTCAATAACGATCTTTGAAATGCTAGCTTTCGCTAAACGTGCTTTCAAATATGTTCTGATCTTATTATCTTCTACTAATTTGTCAGAAAAATTCTTTCCGCCATACCAGTTAGAATCCCATCCTTTAATGATGCCTAAACGTAAGCCTATCGGATTTGCTTTTTGTCCCATTTAAAAATTATTATTTAGTTGTTGTTGCTTCTTGTTTTTTATCTACTACTATCGTAACGTGGTTAGAACGTTTTCTGATACGGTTGGCACGGCCTTGTGGAGCTGTTCTCAAACGTTTCATTTGCATTGCGCTATCGACAAATACTTCTTTAACCACAAGGTTACTTCCTTCCGGACGCTCACCTGTTTTAGCTTCGTAGTTTGCAATTGCTGATGCCAACAATTTTTCTAATCTTCCTGACGCTTCTTTAGGATTGAATTTTAATAAATTCAATGCTGTATATACTTCTTTACCTCTTATAAGGTCAGCTAGCAATCTCATTTTACGGGGAGATGTAGGGCAATTTCTTAATACTGCAAAGTATCTAGATTTGTTTGCCTCTTTACGTGCGTCCGCTGCTTGTTGTTTTCTAACACCCATTTCTTTGTTATTTTATAATCTTAATTATTTTGAACCTTTATCTTTATTTCCGGCATGACCTCTGAAAGTTCTTGTTGGAGCAAATTCTCCGAACTTATGACCTACCATGTTTTCTGTTACATACACAGGGATGAATTTGTTACCGTTGTGTACTGCTACTGTCAAGCCAACGAAATCCGGAGAGATCATTGATCTGCGAGACCAAGTTTTGATTACCGTTTTTTTACCTGAAGCTTGAAGATCTAATAATTTCTTTTCAAGTTTCCAGTCGATAAAAGGACCTTTTTTTAATGAACGTGCCATTTTGTTTGTTTTTTAGTTGTGAACCTCATACCCTCCTTTATTAAAACTTCGGAGGTCGAAGCCATTAAACCAAGTTTATACTATTATTTCTTTCTTCTTTCGATGATGTATTTGTTCGAAGCTTTTTTCGGGTAACGGGTTTTGAATCCTTTAGCCGGTAAGCCTTTACGTGAACGTGGGTGACCACCTGAAGCTCTACCTTCACCACCACCCATTGGATGATCCACAGGATTCATCGCTACTGGACGTGTTCTTGGTCTGCGACCTTGCCAACGAGTACGACCTGCTTTACCGCTGATCTCTAAGTTATGGTCAGCATTTGACACAGAACCGATAGTAGCCATACAAGTAGTTAAGATCATACGAGTTTCGCCAGAAGGCATTTTGATAACTGCATATTTTCCATCACGTGCACTTAATTGAGCATAAGAACCAGCACTACGAGCCATGATAGCTCCTTGACCAGGACGTAATTCAATATTGTGAATGGTTGTACCCAATGGAATGTCAGCTAAATAAAGTGCATTACCTACTTCAGGAGCTGCATCTTTACCAGAAACTATTTTTTGTCCAACTTGTAAACCATTTGGAGCAATGATATAACGTTTCTCACCATCAGCATATACTACTAAAGCAATACGTGCTGTACGGTTTGGATCGTACTCAATAGTTTTAACTGTAGCAGGAACACCAGCTTTATCGCGTTTAAAGTCGATAATACGGTATTGTTGCTTGTGACCTCCACCGATGTAACGCATAGTCATTTTCCCGGTATTATCGCGTCCACCGGATTTTTTTACAGGTGCTAATAAACTTTTTTCAGGTTTAGAAGCTGTAATGTCAGCGTTATCACTTACTAATTTGAAACGCTGTCCGGGTGTTAAGGGTCTTAATTTTTTTAAAGCCATTTCTTCTTCTCTTTATTTTATTTTAGATGCTTGCGTAAAAATCAATTGTCTCTCCTGCTTTCAAGGTAACAATAGCTTTTTTATGTTTGTTTACACGCCCGATCGCCAATCCTCTGGTGGTGTTACGGGATTTAACCTTACCAATGTAATTTTGAGTATTTACAGACTCAACAGAAACACCATAAAGTTTTTCTACAGCAGATTTGATCTCTACTTTGTTAGCTGTTTTAGCTACCACAAATCCATAGCGATTGTTTTTCTCGCCTTGGGCTGTCATTTTCTCGGTTATAACCGGTTTTACTATAATGCTCATGTTATTAATTACCTAATAAGTTTTCAATTTCCTTTACCGAGCTCTCCACCAATAATAGGTTTTGCGCGTTCAAAATGTCGTAAGTGTTTAAATCTGAAGCAGTTACAACCTTTGCATTGGTTAAATTTCGGGACGACAAATATACATTTTTATTTGAATCTCCCAACACCAATAGCGTTTTTTTGTCAGAAAGCTTTAAATTATTGATCAAATCAACGTATTTCTTCGTTTTTGGAGCATCAAAAGAGAAGTCTTCCAAAATAGTGATGTTGTTATCTTTTGCTTTATAAGTTAAAGCAGAAATACGAGCTAATCTCTTTAATTTCTTATTCAATTTGAAAGAGTAATCTCTTGGACGTGGACCGAAAATACGACCACCACCTACGATAGTACCAGATTTGATACTACCAGCACGTGCTCCACCAGTACCTTTTTGTTTCTTTAGTTTTTTAGTTGACCCAGATACTTCATTTCTTTCTTTTGATTTGTGAGTACCTTGGCGCTTATTTGCTAAATGTTGTTTAACATCCAAATAAATGGCGTGGTCATTCGGCTCAATGCCAAAGATTGCATCGTTTAAGCTTACCTTCTTTGAAGTAGCTTTACCGCTTATATTTACTACTGATACTTCCATTTTATTTTTCAATTGTAACGTATGAACCTTTTGCTCCTGCGATTGAACCTTTAACAATTAAAAGGTTTTTATCAGCGATCACTTTTACTACTTCTAAGTTTTGAATTTTAACACGGTTTCCACCCATTCTACCTGCCATACGCATTCCTTTGAATACGCGAGATGGCCATGAAGATGCTCCTAATGATCCTGGAGCTCTTTCTCTATCGTGCTGACCGTGAGATTTGTTAGCGTGACCAACACCACTAAAGTTGTGACGTTTTACAACACCTTGAAATCCTTTACCTTTTGAAGTACCGGCAACATCAACGAAATCACCTTCTGCGAATAACTCTACAGTTACAGTTTCGCCAAGATTCTTTTGATCTTCGAAATGTTTAAATTCTACAATTCTACGTTTAGGAGTGGTAGAGGCTTTCGAAAAGTGACCTTTCATGGCAGAAGAAGTATGTTTTTCTTTCTTCTCATCAAAAGCTAACTGAACTGAAGCATAACCGTCTTTCTCCAAGGTTTTTACTTGCGTAACAACGCAAGGACCAGCTTCGATAACTGTGCATGGTATGTATTTACCATTGGCACCGAAAATACTGGTCATTCCAATTTTTTTACCTATTATTCCAGACATTTTATTTAGTTATTATTATTTACTTATTGAATTAATTACGATGCTTTGATCTCTACTTCTACTCCACTTGGCAACTCTAATTTCATTAAAGCGTCAACTGTTTTTGAAGTTGAGTTGTAGATATCTAACAATCTTTTGTATGAACAAAGTTGAAATTGCTCACGCGCTTTCTTGTTAACGTGTGGTGAACGTAAAACAGTGTAGATCTTCTTTTGTGTTGGCAATGGAATTGGACCACTAACAACAGCTCCTGTCATTTTCACAGTTTTAACGATTTTCTCAGCAGACTTGTCAACTAAGTTGAAGTCGTAAGATTTTAATTTGATTCTGATTTTTTGGCTCATAGTTTTATATAAAGAACGTTAGATATTTTATACTTTTTCAGCTGCTTTACCTTTTGCTTTTGCAATTACATCATCAGCAATGTTACGTGGAGTTTCTGCATAGTGAGAGAATTCCATAGTACTTGTTGCACGACCTGAAGTGATTGTACGTAATTGAGTTACGTAACCGAACATCTCAGACAATGGAACTTTTGCTTTTACTACTTGAGCAGTACCTTTAGAGTCCATACCTTCGATCTGACCTCTACGCTTGTTCAAGTCACCTACAACATCACCCATGTTTTGTTCCGGTGTGATAACTTCCACTTTCATGATCGGCTCTAACAATACCGGCTTACATTTTGGTAATGCTTCACGGAATGCTGTACGAGCACAGATCTCAAATGATAATGCATCTGAATCGACATTGTGATACGAACCATCGATCAATCTCACTTTCATTGAATCCATTGGATAACCTGCCAATACACCGTTTACCATTGCTTGACGGAATCCTTTTTCAACCGCAGGGATAAATTCACGAGGAATGTTACCACCGGTGATCTCATTAACGAATTGGAAACCATCTTTTGCGATATCCCACTCTGCATCCACTGGAGACACAACAAATTTGATATCCGCAAATTTACCACGACCACCGGATTGTTTTTTGTAAACCTCACGGTGTTCAACAGAACCATTGATAGTTTCTTTGTATGATACTTGAGGTGCACCTTGGTTAACCTCAACTTTAAATTCACGCTTTAAACGGTCAACAATGATCTCCAAGTGAAGCTCACCCATACCGCTAATGATCGTTTGACCACTATCTTCATCCGTTTTAACACGGAAGGTTGGATCCTCTTCAGCTAATTTGTTCAATGCTACACCTAATTTATCTAAGTCAGCTTGAGTTTTAGGCTCAATTGCCACACCGATAACCGGCTCAGGGAATTGCATTGCTTCAAGAACCATTGGATTCTTTTCATCACAAAGTGTATCACCTGTACGGATATCTTTAAATCCTACTGCTGCTCCGATATCACCTGCTTCGATAGACTCGATCGCATTTTGTTTGTTTGCATGCATTTGGAAGATACGGGAAATACGTTCTTTATTACCAGAACGTGTATTCAACACGTAAGAACCTGCATCCAAACGACCAGAATATGCACGGAAGAATGCTAAACGACCTACGAATGGGTCAGTAGCAATTTTAAATGCTAAAGCAACAAATGGCTCAGATGCATCCGGCTTACGAGTGATCTCAGCCCCTGTATCAGGATTTGTTCCTTTGATATTTTCTTTATCTAATGGTGATGGCATTAATTCCATTACCAAATCCAACATTGTTTGAACACCTTTGTTTTTGAAAGATGAACCACAAACCATTGGAACGATCTTATTTGCTAAACATGCTTGACGCAATGCAGCTAATACTTCTGCTTCAGTGATTGTTTCAGGAGCTTCAAAGAATTTCTCCATTAATTTATCATCATATTCAGAAACAGCTTCCAATAATTTCTCTCTCCACTCCAATACTTCATCCTTCATATCATCAGGAATAGGAACTTCAGTGAAAGTCATTCCTTTATCTTCTTCATTCCAAACAATACCACGGTTGTTGATCAAATCAACTACACCTTTGAATGTTTCTTCAGCACCGATTGGTAATTGCAAAGGAATTGCATTACCACCCAAAATTTCACGTACTTGCTTCACTACGTTTAAGAAGTCAGCACCTTGACGGTCCATTTTGTTAACGAAACCGATACGGGTTACGTTATAGTTGTTAGCTAAACGCCAGTTAGTCTCTGACTGAGGCTCAACACCATCAACAGCAGAGAATAAGAATACTAAACCATCAAGGATACGTAATGAACGGTTCACCTCAACTGTAAAGTCAACGTGGCCCGGAGTATCGATAATGTTTAATTTGTATTTATTGTTACGGTAATTCCAGAAACATGTAGTAGCAGCAGATGTAATGGTGATACCACGCTCTTGCTCTTGTACCATCCAGTCCATTGTTGCAGCACCATCATGTACCTCACCAATTTTGTGATTAACTCCTGTATAATAAAGGATACGCTCAGTTGTTGTTGTTTTACCAGCATCAATATGAGCAGCGATCCCGATATTTCTTGTATATTTTAAATCTGACATTTCAGTATGTGTGTATTATGATTAGAATCTAAAGTGAGAGAATGCTTTATTCGCATCAGCCATTTTGTGAACATCTTCTTTCTTTTTGAAAGCAGCACCTTCTTCTTTAGCCGCTGCAACGATCTCACCAGCTAATTTTTGAGCCATTGATTTTTCGTTACGTTTACGAGCGTAAAGGATCATCCATTTGATACCCATTGATACTTTTCTCTCAGGACGGATCTCTGAAGGAATTTGAAAAGTAGCACCACCAACTCTACGGCTACGAACCTCAACAGATGGAGTAACATTGCTTAATGCTTTTTTGAATACTTCTAAACCGTCTTGTTCAGTACGCTTTTGAACAGCATCAATAGCATCATAAAATACCTCATAAGAAGTATTCTTCTTGCCATCATACATTAAGTTGTTTACAAAACGTGTTACCAACACATCATTAAATTTTGGATCAGGTAACAAAATTCTTTTTTTAGCTCTTGACTTTCTCATTTTAGTCTATGGAATTACTAGTTTCTATTATTTTTTCTTAGCAGGTGCTGCAGCAGCTCCTTTTTTAGGTTTTTTAGTACCGTATTTAGAACGTCTTTGGTTACGACCTTCTACACCAGAAGTATCTAATGCACCACGAACGATGTGGTAACGTACACCCGGTAAATCTTTTACCCTTCCGCCACGGATCAACACAATTGAGTGTTCTTGCAAGTTGTGTCCTTCTCCCGGAATGTAAGCAGTTACCTCTTGTTTGTTTGTTAAACGAACACGGGCAACTTTACGCATTGCCGAATTTGGTTTTTTAGGAGTTGTTGTGTATACACGAGTACAAACTCCACGTTTTTGTGGACTTGATTCTAGAGCTGCTGATTTACTTTTGTTAACCGCTTTTGCTCTTCCTTTACGCACTAATTGCTGTATTGTAGGCATTTTCTGGTATTATTTTTTTGTCAATTTTTGTTATAAATAAAATACACCCCCGCTTTTTTGGGGAGGGCAAAGGTAAAAATTTTTTGTTACAAACAACAGTTAGTTGAAAAAAAATATTCTTTTTTTCTTGCAAATTTTGGTTTTTGAGGTTAAAATTCGCCAAAATGCTTATGAAATTTAGGTTCTGACCGACCAACTACTTCAAAATATTTTATTAATTTGCGTTTCAGAATCATAAAAAAATCAAAATGAGCCAAAAGATCACCTACCGGAATTTAAGAAATTACAAATACCAAGTAGTGGAAGATTATACGATCGATATTCCGGCTCAGTGCAAAATTGAACTTCCCATCAAAGAAGACATTATTTGGCCCAGTGCTGCCAAAACCTTCATAAAGCTTGCTAAAACAGGGCAGTTGACCATTTTTAAGGGCTATGCCTGGGATGGACCAAGCGGACCAACCATTGACACCAAAGATTTTATGCGCGGATCCCTCGTTCATGATGCCCTCTACCAGCTTATTAGGGAAGAAAAGCTTGATTATTCTAACAGGGATGCATCCGACAGGATCATCCAGCGTTTGTGCCTCAACGATGGTATGAACATCATCAGAGCAGCCTATGTTTACCGTTTTCTGAAGTGGTTTGGTGGAGCTGCCGCAAAACCCGGAAAAAAAGACGACCAAGTGGTTATTATGACCGCCCCTTAAATACATAACATGATAAATAAACTCTGCTCCTTTCTCCTGCTTTTTTGCTTCACATTGAACTTCAAAGCACAAACAACACCTGCATTTGGACCTGAAATACCGGTAAATTTCATTGGCGTTACTACCGATGCCATGGAGCCTCACCTCTCCCCTGACGGAAATGCACTTTTCTTTAACAGTTTAAATGACGGCATCACCACTAGTCTGTTTTATGGTGGAAAAATAAATGATAGCACCTTTCAATTGGTTGGTGCTGTGCCTATCGTGAATCAGGCCACCACTCCGCGACTCGATGCAGTTGCTTCGCTCGATACAGCCAATAATTTTTACTGGGTTTCTACCCGCAATTATCCATTCGACTTTGATAACCTTCACAGGATCCGCTTTCTTCAATCAGGCTACACGAATTTTGGAAGAGTACATGGCAATTTCTACATCTACTCTCCCGGCTGGTTGATCATGGATGCTACGATCAGTCATTATGGCGAGCAATTGATCTATTGTAATGCTTATTTCAACAACTGCACGGGTGTTCCTTGCAAAGCTTCGTTGGGGATTGCCGACAAGATAAATGATTCTACTTTTAATAAGACTGCCAACTCCGGTGCCATCCTGGCCGCCTTAAACGATACAGCCAATTACATTGTTTATGCGCCCCAACTAACCGAGGATGGTTTGGAGCTTTATTTTACACGACTGGCACATGCCAGCACGAATACTGAAATCTGTGTAGCCACCCGGAACAATGTGAGCGATCCCTTTGGAATACCTACTGTACTTATCAGTTCGCCCGGTAATTTACCGGAAGCGGCAACCATTTCCACGGATAAATCAAAGATCTATTATCACAAAAAAGAAGGAGGTATCTTTAAATTATTCCTGAGATACCGCACACTCGCCACTTCCGTGAGTGAGCAGAAAGAATTAGCTGCAAAATTTTATCCTAATCCTGCACATGAAAAGATCGTTATTGAATACAATTCCAGTGAACACTTCCACATCAGCATCAGCAACGTTTGGGGTGAGATCGTGCTTCTTGAAAAAGATTGTTTACAGAGTAAAGAGCTAGCGATAGATAAATTAAAAGCAGGGACTTATTTTGTGGAGATCGAATCAGGGCAGAAACGCACTATGCAAAAGTTGATCAAGCAGTAAAAGCTAAACGCCAATCGCAGCCTGATTTCCAATTACTGCAGCCATAAGCTGTTTTACCTTTTATTACACTACCTGTTTGGCATTTTGGACAAAGGGCTGGTACTTTTTCTTTCTTTGATTTGGCAGCAGTTGCTTGCTTTTCCTCAAATTCAATATTCAGATCTGAAGATAATTTCAGTAGTCCATCTTTTTTTACACCACCCATGTCAAAACCTTTAATAACAGCTGTTTTACCTTTTTCGAGCAGTAAACGGATCTGAGCATCCGTCAATTTTTTACCCATTATTTCAAATGGCACTTTAAAATCACAGCCATTTTTAAAATTGCTACAACCAAAAGCAGTTTTACCTTTCAGCATGTTTCCCGACTTACATTTCGGACATTCCAACACAGAGTTGGCGGATTTTTTTTCTTTTGTTTCAGCAGTTTCAAGTGCAATCCGCTTTCCACTTTCATTCTTCACTTGCATCACCAGGTCGCCTACCATTTGCTTCATCTCCTGTAAAAACTGCTCCGCCTGATAATCGCCCTTTTCGATCTGACGCAATTTAAACTCCCAATTCCCTGTCATTTCAGCCGACTTTAACAGATCATTATTAATGGTCATGATCAATTCCATACCTGTTATGGTTGGGACAATATTCTTTCGTTCACGTTTAATATAATTTCTTCTGAAGAGTGTTTCAATAATTGCAGCACGTGTACTTGGGCGACCAATACCATTATCTTTCATCAGATCACGTAACTCTTCATCTTCCACCTGTTTTCCGGTTGTTTCCATTGCACGCAACAATGTTGCTTCCGTATATGGCTTAGGTGCAGTGGTTTTTCCTTCTTTTAAAAAGGCTTCATGAGCTCCTTTTTCACCCTGAATAAATTCAGGCAAAATTTGTGTCTCCTCTTTTTCATCTTCTTCCGACACAGCTTCTTTTTCATACACTACTCTCCAGCCTGCATCCAGGATCTGCTTCCCTGTTGCTTTGAATTCAAGTGTTTTCACATTTCCTAAAACAGTGGTATTCGACACTTCACAATCTTTGTAAAACACGGAAAGAAAACGCTTAGCAATAATATCATACACATTCAATTCCGCACCGATCAAGCCTTGCGCTCTCACGTCAGTAGGAATAATAGCATGGTGATCTGTCACTTTTTTATCATCAAATACCTTGTTCGATTTACGGATAGGCTCAGCTAATAAAGGTTGAACAAGACTTTGATAATTGACCATACTCTGCATGATACCCGGAATTTTTGGATACATATCATCAGGCAAATAAGTAGTATCCACGCGTGGATAGGTCACTAATTTTTTCTCGTATAAATTTTGAATGGTCTTCAAGGTATCATCGGCCGAGAATCCAAACTTTTTGTTACACTCCACTTGTAGTGCAGTAAGGTCGAATAAACGGGGCGGACTCTCCTTCCCTTTTTTAGTCTCTACTAAGGTGATCTCAAAAGGCTCATCTTTGATGGAACTTAAAACATCTTCTGCTTTTGTTTTCTCATCTCCGCTGAAACGGTCAATCTGCGCATTGAAAATAACATCTCTGTATTTTGTTTTTAACTCAAAAAAAACAGCCGATTTAAAATTATTGATCTCTATCTGACGATTCACGATCATTGCCAATGTGGGTGTTTGAACCCTTCCAACCGATAGTACCTGACGGTTTCCATTACCGTATTTGATCGTATACAAACGAGTGGCATTCATCCCTAACAGCCAATCTGCTGCAGCTCTGGAATAACCCGCAAAATAGAGCCGGTCATAATCTTTCGCTTCTTTCAATTTCTTGAATCCATCACGAATAGCCTCTTCCGTTAATGAGGAGATCCACAAGCGTTTCATCGGCTTTTTGCAATTGGCTTTTGCAAACACCCAACGTTGGATCAACTCCCCCTCTTGCCCGGCATCACCACAGTTGATCACTTCTTCGGCATTTTCGAAAAGTGTAGCGATCGTATTGAACTGTTTTTCTATTCCTTTATCATTTTTGAGTTTGATACCGAATTTTTGAGGAAGAATGGGCAACATGTTTAAATTCCATTCACGATAAGCTGAATCGTATTCATGCGGTTCTTTCAACTCACACAAATGCCCGAAGGTCCATGTTACCTGATACCCATTGCCTTCGTAATAGCCGTCCTTACGTTGTTTTGCACCAACAATATCAGCTATCTCTTTTGCAACACTTGGCTTTTCGGCAATACATACTTTCATCGGGTCACTCCATTTTAAGACGTCCAAAAATAATACACCTTTATGCTTTTCATCAAAAATGATTTAATGTTTTATCAACAATACAGCAGTTTTTACATATTTCTATTAAATTTACTCGCTCATAAAAATCAGCACCAATTATGAAAAGAATACTGCTTTTATTTACCCTATTACTTGCTACTACCTATTCCTTTGCAAAAGAAAAGAAGCCGAAATTAGAAAAAGGCTTGTATGCCGAAATTGAAACATCAAAAGGTAAAATATTACTCCAATTAGAATTTGAGAAAACCCCATTAACAGTGGCTAATTTTGTTGGTTTAGCAGAAGGCAAGATCAAAAATTCAGCAAAAGGAGAAGGAGTTCCATATTACAATGGATTGAAATTTCATCGTGTTATTCCCAACTTTATGATACAAGGAGGCGATCCTGCAGGAAATGGAACTGGAGGTCCGGGTTATAAATTCAAAGATGAATTTCATGCTGATCTTAAACATACCGGACCAGGAATATTATCTATGGCGAATGCCGGACCGGGTACAAATGGATCGCAGTTTTTCATTACACATGTCAAAACACCTTGGCTGGACAATAAACATAGTGTATTCGGGCATGTAGTGAGCGGGCAAGAGGTCGTAAATGCCATACAACAAGGCGATGAAATTGTTAGTATTAAAATAATCCGTGTTGGAAAAGCGGCAAAAAAATTCAAAGCAGCAAAAGTGTTTGCTGAACTAAATAAATAATTATGATAGCAACTGTAGAGATCAGCATGTATGCGTTAACAGATGGTTATGCTGAAAAGGTGATCGATTTTATTCAAAGAGTTAAAAAACATCCGGCAATTAAAGTAGAAGTAAATGGCTTGAGTACACAGCTATTTGGGGAGTATGACCATTTAATGGATGTATTGAAAAAAGAGATGCGAACCGATTTTGAAAATGGCAAAGCCGTTTTCTTATTAAAGCTTGCAGGAAGTGAATTAACAAAAGATAAATTACCCGAAATTTTAAAATAGAATTTGTATGAGCCAACTAATTGAATGTGTTCCTAATTTCAGCGAAGGAAACGACATGAATATCATTAAACAGATCACCAATGAGATCGAATCTGTTGATGGTGTTAAATTATTAAATGTAGATCCGGGCAAGGCTACCAACAGAACGGTTGTAACCTTTGTTGGAGAACCACAAGCGGTGATCGATGCTGCTTTTTTAGCCATTAAAAAAGCAGGTGAATTGATCGACATGAGCAAACATAAAGGCGAGCATCCACGTATGGGCGCTACAGATGTTTGTCCGCTTATTCCGATTGCTGGCATCAGTATGGAAGAAACTGCTGAGTATGCTAAAAAATTAGGCGAACGTGTTGGAAAAGAATTGGGCATAGCTGTTTATTTGTACGAGGCAGCACAAAAAAACAAAGAGCGTAGCAATCTTTCGGTGATCCGTGCAGGAGAATACGAAGGCTTTTTCAAAAAAATAAAACTACCGGAATGGAAACCGGATTTCGGTCCTACAGAGCATTCTATTCGATCAGGATCTACTGTGATCGGAGCGCGTGATTTCCTTGTGGCTTATAACATCAATCTAAACACGACTTCTACCCGCAGAGCCAACGCCATTGCGTTTGATGTGCGTGAAGCAGGCCGCGTAAAGCGTGAAGGAAACCCTGTTACCGGAAAAATTGTGACGGATGAAAAAGGAAATCCGGTGAATATCCCCGGAACATTAAAATCAGTAAAAGCAATCGGCTGGTATATTGAAGAATATGGTGTGGCACAGATCTCCATGAATTTGACCAACATCAATATTACACCTGTACATGTAGCATTTGATGAAGTATGTAAAAAAGCAACTGAACGTGGAATTCGTGTCACAGGCTCTGAATTGGTGGGTTTAATTCCATTAAAAGCCATGTTGGATGCAGGAAAATATTTTCTACAAAAACAAAACCGCTCAACAGGTGTATCCGAAAAAGAATTGATCAAGATAGCCGTTAAATCTTTAGGATTGGATGAGTTAAGTCCTTTCAAACCGGAGGAGCGTATCATTGAATACTTATTAAAAGACGATTCTAAAGCCCGTCTGATCAAGATGGATCTGACTGCATTCGCTGATGAAACGGCAAGTGAGAGTCCTGCTCCGGGAGGAGGATCTATTTCTGCATACATTGGTGCTTTAGGAATTTCATTGGGAACTATGGTCGCTAATCTATCTTCACATAAACCGGGTTGGGATGAGCGCTGGAAAGAGTTCTCCGATTGGGCAGAAAAAGGTCAACACTTCAAAAATGAATTATTGAAAATGGTGGATGAAGACACCAATGCATTTAATAAGATCATGACCGCATTTGGTTTACCAAAAGCTACCGATGAAGAAAAAAAGGCGCGAACAGCTGCTATTCAGGAAGCCACCAAATATGCTACAGAAGTTCCATTTAAGGTGATGCAACTTTGCTTCGACTCTATGGAAGTGATCAAAGCGATGGCAGAAACAGGCAATCCAAACTCAGTTACCGATGCGGGTGTTGGTGCACTTTGTGCACGATCTGCAGTAATGGGAGCATTCTTAAACGTAAAAATAAATGCATCCGGATTAACAGATAAAGCCCTTGCTGAGAAACTTATTGCTGAAGGCAACGTAATAGAGGAAAAAGCGAAAGCTTTAGAAACTGAGATCTTGAAGATCGTAAATAGCAAAATGTAAATTATGCGTCTATCACAACGAATAATCAGAACCATCCGGAAACATCCTACTTTCAGGAGGTTCTTTTTTTCGTTTTTTTTCCGGCTGATCTTACTCGACTTAAAAAAGAATCAACTGTTATTACTATTCTGGTTATTCTTCTTTGCAATAATCACCAATAATGTTGCTCCTAGATACGGTGTAGCCTATTTATTTTGGGGACCGGAGTATTTTGACAAGACAAGCTACCTCTCCTACTTTATAACAGGATTTGCATGTGGCGGTTTCATAATGGCCTACAATATTGCCAGCTACATTAAAAATGCGTTCCGCTTTCCATTTCTGGCAACATTACGTAATCCGTTTTGGAAATATTGCTTGAACAACTTCTTTTTGCCTGTTCTATTTACGCTTGTTTATTGTATTGAGATATTCTACTTTTTAAAAGGTGAAGAGGTATATTCCGGCACGCAGATCATTCTTTTCATTACAAGCTTCATAGGCGGAAATGCATTTTTCATTTTCTTGGCCTTTACTTATTTCTTCGGAGCCAATAAAAACATCACTAAGCTCTACGGCATACAACATGCTGAAACAAAAAACGAGATCATTCCACGCAAAAGTAATGCCCGCGAAAAAACAATCGCTGAAGGAGAACGAAATCCTTATTTGATAAAGGAGTCGCGCGACTGGTATGTGGAAACCTACTTAACAAGTCCGTTCAAGATCCGACTGGTTCGATCAGTTCGACACTATAAAAAAGAGATATTAAAATCGGTTTTAAAACAAAATCATAAATCTGCATTTATCTTTCAAATACTCTCTATTATTAGTTTGGTCGGCTTGGGATTGTTCTCTAAAGTATCTGCATTTACCATCCCTGCAAGCGCCAGTATATTTCTACTCTTTACCATGTTCATCATGCTATTCAGCTCGTTCTATGCCTGGTTCAGAGGTTGGTCGACAGCCGTATTTTTCATTTTCCTGATCCTTTTTAACTACTTACATAAGATCAACTTCCTTTCATCTGCAGGAAAAGCCTATGGATTGAATTACAATACCGTTAAAGCAAATTATGACTACGATAATTTCAAACAGAATGATATTGAGTTTGACGCTTTAAATAAAGACATTGATGCGACCCTTACCATTCTCAATAAATGGAAAGAAAAGAATACCGACCCTTCGCATCCAGAGAAAAAACCCAAAATGGTATTTATCAATGTGAGCGGTGGTGGTGTTCGCTCTTCCCTGTGGACGGTGCATACACTACAATACATTGACAGTATTACCAACGGAAATCTATTAAAACAAACCCAACTCATAACAGGCTCATCGGGAGGAATGGTAGGTGCAGCATATTTACGAGAGTTGTATCTTTTAAAATTGAAAAACAAACTAAAAAGTTACTATGATGTAAAATACAAGAACAATATTGGTAAGGATATTTTAAATCCCATCGCTTTCACCGTTGCTACCAGTGAATGGTTCTTCCCTCTAAAAAGTTTCAGTGTTGACGGACAGCTCTACAAAGAAGACAGAGGTTATGCATTTGAGCAAAAGCTGCTGGATAATACAGAGAACATTTTAAATAAGCGACTAAACGACTATCAATTACCGGAAGCGAATTCGTATGTACCCATGATGGTATTCTCTCCTTCCATTGTAAATGATGGAAGAAAAATGCTCATCTCCCCAATTGGCATCTCCTATCTTACACAAAACGCCAGAACAGAAAAAACAGATTATAACAAACTGTACGATGCCATTGAATATTCAAAAGTATTTAAGAAACAACATGCCGGTAATACTTTATTCACAAGTGTTTTAAGAATGAGTGCCACCTTCCCGTACATTTCTCCGGTGGTGAGTTTACCAACTGAGCCACGCATTGAGATCATGGATGCAGGCTTGAGAGATAATTACGGTTTAGAAACAACGCTTCGATTCATTAAAACATTCAATGATTGGATCGCCAATAATACCAGCGGAATTGTGATCATACAGGTCAGAGATAAACACAAAAATATTCCAATTGATGAGAACCCTTCTCAAACATTGGCACAGGCGTTAAGTCGCCCAATGGGAAGTTTCTATGGCAATCTGTTTCAGGTTCAGGATTTCAATCAAAACCAACAGATACAATATGCCGATGTCTGGTGCAAATCACCAATCGATATTATTGATATGCAGTTAAGAAACGAATTAAAAGACCGCATCTCATTAAGCTGGCATCTGACCAACAAAGAAAAACGAAAAGTGATCGAATCGCTGTATTTGAAAGAGAATCAGCTGGCAGCGAAGCGGATCAAAGAACTTCTAAAATAGCAACATGTTTCAAAAGTTCTTCCTTATAACTTCCATTATTCTACTATTAGCATTTTCTTCCTGCACAAAAAAAACGGATACAGTTAATTCATTTTGTTATTGGAAAACAGATTTTTCGATCAGTGCCCAAGAATTAAAAAAAATGGATGAACTAAACGTAAATCATATTTATCTCAGGCTATTCGATGTAGATTGGAATTCATTTGAAAAAGAAGCATTACCAGTTGGAACGATAAACAAATGGTGGAATGGTGAAATAGGAAATCAGGAGATAACTCCATGCATTTACATTACTAATACTGTAATTAAAAATTCAAGTAAAAAACAACTGGATTCACTTGCATTAAAGATCAAAAAAAGAACAACTTCTATTCTTTCCTCTTTTTCGGAAAGCTATGCTAGAAATAAAGTATGGGAGCTTGAGACTAGTGGATACCAATGTAACTGTGACAGAGATAGTCTGCATCATATAGTAGATTCATTGGCATCAATTGAACAGAAGCATTTCGACAATAAGATAAAGGATCTTCTGATCGACTGCGATTGGACAAAAGAAACAAGAGATAATTATTTTTACTTTTTAAGTCGATTAAAAAGACATCTTCCCTCCTATCAAATAAATGCCACGATCCGTTTATGGCAATATAAAAACAAAAAGATTGCAGGAATACCACCGATAGAAAGAGGTTTACTGATGTGCTACAACACCAACAACCCCGCAGATTATAGTACGAATAACTCCATCGCATCTTTAGAACAAATTGAACAATATTACACAACAAAACCATATCCTATAAAACTTGACATTGCGCTTCCTTTATTTAACTGGGGAGTTATTTATCATAACAAACAATTCAAAGGATTACTATCGGGGGTAAATCCAAATGAACTGATTGCAGACACTCTCAACTATAAACAAACAAAAGAGAATATGTTTACTTATAGAACTGACATGGTGGTTGGAGATCAATATATTCGAAATGGTGACGAAATAAAAATTGAACATCTGTCAGCAGGAGAATTAGAAGCGATTATCCGATCGATCCACAACAATATAGAGATCGACAATAAAGCAAGGATCACTTTTTTTTCCTTGGATACAACTGAAATAAATAATTATGGAATTGACAAGATCAAAAATATGTACCAGCTTTTTCATAATTAGCTTATTGCAAATAAGCTTATTAAATGCTTGCGGATGGTTCGAGAATTCAGAAACTATCCGCCTGGCCTGCTTTAAGGCTGAAACAAAAGGAATGAAAAATTTTCGCCCGTTCTATTATTCTGCAAATCTTTATAACTCATCTGAATCAGATCCTGATGAAAATGACATAATCTCTAATTGTCAGGAATGGCAAAAAAAACTTGGAACACAGGTGTTAGTACAAGACATCTACAAGGTTCTTTACAATATTACGCCCGAACAATTCCAGCAGGCATATGAAGACCACAAATTAACTGAGCTGATACCCAACAATTCCTTCATAAAAGAACTTGAAAAAAAATCAAATAAAGAGCTACTGGAGTACATCCGATTTTCAAAAGAATTGGAATATTACAACTTTAAAACCTATGGTAAATGGGAAAGCTGGGAAGATGAAAACAGAGATTGGTTTGCAGGATATGAGGTAAAATTTAAAGAAAGTTACAATTATATATACTCAAAACTAAACACTTCTGATCAGTTTTTAAGACTCAGATATGCGTTTCAACGTATAAAGATCTGTTACTATCAAAACGAGCACAATCGCGTAAAAGAATTATATCTTAACTATTTTGAAAGGATCAATGATCAAACAATATTAGTACCATGGGCAATGCTTTATTATGCACATTCAGAAGACAAATCAGGCAACCATATCTACGCAAATTACCTTTACAGTAGAGTCTTTGATCTTTGCGAGAGCAAAAAATATGTTGCTATGCAATGGTTCAACAAACAACCGGAAATTATTGAACAAACCTTGTCCTTTGCAAATAATGATATTGAAAAAGCAAACATTATTTCAATGGCTTGCTTTAGAAATCCAGGACCTGCAATCGATCAAATAAAAATGTGTTATTCTTTAGGAAGCACCAACAATTATTTTACAACACTTGTTGCAAGAGAAATAAATAAAATAGAAGACTGGATACTTACACCTCAACTTACCGAATACGCACCATCCGTTGAGTTAAGTGATGAATGGTACACGGACAGGGAAGCTGCCATGAAAAAAAATTTAAATAAAGACAAGCTATATCTTCAAACATTTAAAATTTTTTTGATCTCCTGTCAACAAAACGCCAAA
Source organism: Bacteroidia bacterium (assembly GCA_016786925.1). Lineage (GTDB taxonomy): Bacteria > Bacteroidota > Bacteroidia > 2-12-FULL-35-15 > 2-12-FULL-35-15 > 2-12-FULL-35-15. Next base: position 6,409 of record JAEUTU010000001.1, on the reverse strand, counting down.
GCTGAATTAAAAGACTTCCTATCCTTGGCTATTGCTCACTTATGCTTTATAAATAATGAAATGGCTGCTGGACAAAAATTCATAGGTACAATTTCTGCAAACACAAATGAATCAATACTAATTCAGAAAAATGTAGAGTTATGTCTGATAAAACTCAGATCCTCAAATATTCTTGACAATTCAACGCAAACGGATATTGCAAATCATTTAAAGGAAATTGAACAGATCGCAAAAAGTAATCATGAATATTTCAAAACATTGTACTCTCTAACAAGGATAATTAGCAAGGAATACAGGAGTAAAAATAAAAATGCAATTGCAGGCTTATTATTTATGAGATCTGAAATCTACAAAGACAAGTATGAAATGCTTAATGAAGGCTATACTTATAATGATGAGGGCAATTTTGAGAATTACTATTATTGGCCGATAGCCTATTTCGACAGATATGCAACGCTAAATGATATGACAGAATTAATTGCCTTGCTCCAAAATAAAAACAAAACCATATTTCAACAATACATTACAACACAATACCTCCCAGACATCAATGTTTACAAAGATCTGAAAGCAACTATTGCATTTAGAAATAACGACCTGTCGCTTACAGAGGATATTTTAAAAGAAATACCATCAAATTTCTGGGATAATAACTATGAATTCAAAAACTATTTAAATGAAGATCCTTTTTTACCAAAACGTTTATCCTATGCTTATAAAAGAGATTTCACTTACCATTTCAACAAATATGATTTTATAAAAAAACTAAACAAACTCTTAAATGATGCTGAACAAAAGAAAGATGCAGCCTCTTATTTATTACTCGGACATGCATTTTACAATTGCTCATATTGGGGAAATGCATGGATGATGACTTGTTATGGGAAAGGCTCCGAAGAAGACTATTATTATTCAAGTGATTATCAATTTGGTTCGAACTTTAAACAAAGAAGAGCCTATCAGGAAGAAAATTATTTTAAATGTACGCTGGCTAAAAAATACTACACCAAAGCTTGTGAACTTGCTATCAATAATGAACAAAAAGCAATGGCTAACTTAATGATCCATTGCTGTAAAGAAGCTGAATATGACTTCTACTTTATTACATCAGAGGATGATCAAAAAATTGCACCCTATGCTCCGGACAATGAGCTAATTGAATTTTATAAACGGTTCAAAAACACTGATGTTTTCAGAAAGTATAAATGCCCCGAAATGGATCAATATATTGCAAAAATCAATTAATCTACTTTGCCATTGAAAAAGCTATTTCCCTTTAAATTATTATCTTTGTCCTCCCACAAAAGATAAAAGCTTATGAATACCTTGAAGATTGGCGTTTTACGCGAAGAAAAGAATCCACCTGATAAACGAGTTCCTCTTACACCACTTATTTGTTCTGAGTTAATGCGCAAATTTCCAAATGTGGAAATTTATGTACAACCCAGCAAGATCAGATGTTATGAAGACTCAGAATACACTGCATTTGGTGTTACCTTAAAGGAAGACCTTAGCAGCTGTGATATTTTAATGGGTGTAAAAGAAGTACCAAAAGATCTATTGATCCCAAATAAGAAATACTTTTTCTTTTCACATACGATCAAAAAACAGCCTCATAATCAACAATTGATGAAAACCCTCATCAAGAAAAAGATCCAAATGATAGATTATGAAACATTGACGGATAAGAACCATAATCGAATTATTGGATTTGGACGATATGCAGGCATTGTAGGTGCTTACAACGCTATTTTGGGATATGGAAAAAAATATGATCTGTTCCTTTTGAAACCTGCCAATATCTGTCGCGACAGAGCTGAAATGGAAGAAGAATTGAAACGCGCGAAACTTCCTAACATTAAGATCGCTTTAACAGGTGGCGGACGTGTTGCCAATGGTGCCATTGAAACTTTAAGTGCTTTGCGTATCCGAAAAGTTACACCGGAGGAATTTTTGATGGCTCAATTCCGCGAGCCTGTTTATTGTCAGCTGAATCCACGCGATTATGTAGAACGAATTGATGATCACAATTTCGACTTACACGATTTCTTTAAACATCCGGAGCATTTTAAATCGAACTTCGGTCCTTATACCAAAGCGGCAGACATCTTTATTTCTGCACATTATTGGGATCCAAGAGCTCCAAAAATGTTTGAATTGGAGGATATGAAGGCGCCTGACTTTAAAATGAGTGTAATTGCCGACATCACCTGTGATATAGACGGAAGTGTTCCAACAACGATCAGAGCGAGTTCTATTGCCAATCCATTTTACGGATATAATATCAAAGAAGATAAAGAAGACTTGCCTTTTAATAAAGATACTGTTTGCATTATGGCTGTGGATAATTTACCCTGCGAATTGCCCCGTGATGCCAGCGATGATTTTGGAAAAGATCTAATGGAAAGAGTATTACCAAGCATCATTGGAGATGATTCAGAAGGAATTATAGAAAGAGCCACTCTCTGTAAAGAAGGGCAGTTAACGCAACTATTTGATTATCTGAAAGATTACGCATATTAATTCTAAATTACATTTTCTTTAAAATCTTACTAAATCATTTGCTTGATTTGGAAATTTTACTATGTTTGCATCAATTACTAACCAAAAAACATTCAACAAAATGAAAAAAGTATTATTTATCGCAGTAGTAGCAGTAGCTTCTTTAGCTTCTTGCAAAAAAGACAGAACTTGTACTTGTACTTCTACTAGCTCAGGTGGTGGTGCAGCTACTACACAAACAATCACTTACACTGAAGCTAAAAAAGGTGATGCTCGTGCAAATTGTTTAAGCAGCACTGAAACTCAAACTTTTGGTTCACTTACTTACACAACAACAACAACTTGTGAATTAAAATAATTTTTTAATTTCTAAAAACTAAAAAAATGAAAAAAGTATTATTTGTTGCTGCAGTAGTTGTTGCGTCTTTAGCTTCTTGCAAAAAAGACAGAACTTGTACTTGCACATATACGTATTCAGATGGTAGTCCATCTACTACGTCAACTATCACTTACACTGAAGCCAGAAAAGGTGATGCTAAAAAAGCATGCGTTAGCGGATATATGGTTGATGCAAACGGTGATAAAACAACCGCAACTTGCGAATTAAAATAATCTACGATTATTTATAAAACGCCCCATCCATAATTGGACGGGGCGTTTTTATTTCTGTACTTTTGTATATGCTTAAAAAGATCCTTTTTACTATTCTATGCCTTTTAATGGGTGCTGTTTTTATCTTTTCAGGATATACCAAGCTATACCCTATTGAACCTTTCGAATACACTTTTGTTGACCTGGGTTTCATCAATTGGCAAATTGCACCGTTTATTGCCCGTTTGATGATCGCTGCTGAATTCATCATTGGCATTCTGCTCATCCTTCATATTAACTTAAAAACCGCTTATAAATTAGCTATTGCCACTTTGTTGATCTTTTGCGTGTATTTAATACTACTCATGATCATAGTAGGTAATAAAGGAAATTGTGGTTGCTTTGGAACAACCATTCAAATGACGCCTTTACATGCATTGATCAAGAACATAGGAATGTTAGGCGCATTTGCAGTGCTTTATAAATTACATCCGGGATGGGAATGGAAAGATAAAAAAAGATACCTTTTACTTATACCAATTGTCACTTCTTTGGCCATGCCTTTTATACTTAATCCGGTTGAATTGGATTACTCACAAGCTTACTTGAATAAACCGGAAGAGAACTTCAAATTGGAGTTGGATTCACTTTATAATAATGCCACATTAAACATTCCTCCTAAAACACTTTCAGAGGGAAAACATGTGATCGCATTTATGAGTTTAAAATGCCCGCATTGCAGAATAGCGGCAAAAAAAATAAGGATCATGCACGAACGCAATCCTGATATATCTTTCTATTTTGTTTTGAATGGAGATGAAGAAAATTTAAAACCGTTTTTTGAAGACACACATACCGAAACTATTCCACATTGTATGCTTTTAGGAAAGAGTTTTGTTTATCTGGCCGGCATGGATATGCCAACCATTTATCTGGTGAATAATAGTGTGGTTGAACATTGGGTGAACTACATCGATCTGGATCAATCAGAAATTGAAAAATGGATGGAGCAATGATAGTTTAAAGTTTAAAGTTGGAAGGTTAAAAAGTTGAAAGCTGAGGCTTAAAGCAAATCCATTTACGGTTCGATATTCGCTAATCCTTTTTCACTAAAAATTACCATTTTCCTCCGGCACCACCACCACCAAATCCACCGCCACCGAAGCCACCAAAGCCTCCGGATGATCCACCACCAAAGCCGCCACCCCAGCCACCGCCACCAAAACGGGGACCAAAGAACATACCTGTTGAGCCCATGGTAAATCCACCTCGTCCGCCTTTACCACCACGTTTGATCGATATGATAATGAAAATGATAAATACGATGAGCATTAAAGCCAACTTCCATTTATCAACGCCTTTCTTTTTGTGCTTAGCACCATACTGATCGGAATTGTATTCGCCTTTGGCAAGCGACATTAATACATTGGTTGTTTGATCCAATGCACCATAAAAATCACCTGCTTTTAAATTAGGTATCAGTTCTTCTTCCTCGATCATTTTACAGGTTAGATCAGGAATAGCACCTTCTAATCCATATCCTACGGCTATATGAAAATCGCGCTGCCCGGCACCACCTGTTGGCTTAATAAGAATAACGATACCATTGTCAAATTTATCCTGTCCTACACCCCATTTATGTCCCAACTCCGTTGCATAGCTCCAGGCTTCCATTCCGGCAATGTCATCAACGATCGCAATAACGATCTGGTTGGACGTTTCATTCGCAAAAGCTTGCAATTTAGCTTCTAACTGTGCCTCTTCACTTGAAGATAAAAAATCAGGAAACTCCTGTGACAGATTATTAACCAATCGTGGAGGATTCGGACGCTCCGGGATCAATTCTTTTTGCGCAAAAGCAAAAGAAGTAATACCAACAAGGAGAAGAATAAGGGAGAGTATTTTTTTCAATGGAAATAGAGTTAATCAGTAATTAGTTTCCAAAAGAAACATCATTACTTAATTCGTTTGTATCATTTGATTGTAAAGGGAAATGAGCTTTCAATTTTTGCCCGGCCATTTCAATTCCTTTACACAAGCCTTCGGTAAATTGTTGTTGTTTAAAATGAGCCAACATTTCTTCTTTGATCGTATTCCAAAAATCGGCAGGAACTTTTTCATTGATTCCCTTATCGCCAAGAATCGCAAATTTATGGTCGTCAACTGCCAAATAGAACAATACACCATTACGCAATTCAGTTGCATCCATTTTCAACTGATGAAACAGATTGGCTGCCTGATCGAGCACATCCTCTTTGCATTTATCATCAATATGTACACGGATTTCACCTGATGTATTCAATTCTGCATTTGCAATAGCTTGTTGTATTGCCTGTTTTTGGTCTTCCGAGAAGAATTTTTTAGCACTCATTTGGGACTGATTTAAAAACGGACATTAGCATAATGAACTGATGCTAATGTCCGCTATCATTTTTATTTTCCTTCTCTCATACTTTTGATATCAGGAGCATTCTCTGCTCCTTCAGAAGCTTGGAAGTAGGCACGTTTATCGAATCCGAACATTCCTGCCCAGATATTACGAGGAAAACGTCTGATATACGTGTTGTAGTCTTGAGCCACTTCGTTAAAACGTCTGCGTTCAGTAGCAATACGGTTTTCCATACCTTCATATTGTGCTTGAAAATCGCGGAAAGCTCCAACAGCTTGCAATTGAGGATAATTCTCAGCTACAGCCATTAATCGACCTAAAGAAGATCCGAATGCATCCTGTGCCTTTTGGAATTTAGCTAAATTCTCTTCTGTCAGATCATCTACAGAAAGTTTGATCTGAGTAGCAGCACTGCGTGCTTCCATTACTTCTTTCAAAGTACCTCTTTCAAAATCAGCTGCACCTTGAACGATCTCGAAAAGATTTTTGGTTTTATCCATACGTGCCTGATACGCCACCTCTACTTGTTGCCATTGAGCAGTAACACCCTCATCTTTGGTTACCATAGAGTTGTATGAACCACAACCGTTAAAACCGATCAGCAAGAATAAACCTGCAATTACTAAAAGAACAATCGTTGATTTTTTCATTTTGTTTTTGTTTTTGTTTTGTTAGTTAAAAGTACGACAAAATTGTCAAAGCACATACCATACGCACTGAAATGACAAGCTGACGAAATTTGTCAGTTTTTAGTCGATCAACTCCACACTGCGTTTTATGAACTTGGTCAATTCCTCCCCTTTTAAAAGGCCTTGCGACAACATTGCCAAATCAGCAGCCTGTTTTGTCAGTTGTTTTTGCTTGGTCTCATCCTTCTCATTTAAGATCTTAGAGATCAAAGGATGGTTGCTATTCACTACCAAATTA
>JAEUTU010000107.1 GCA_016786925.1 Bacteroidia bacterium | reverse complement strand
TGTTTCATCACGCCTGGTAAATGAAGTGCCTAATGCATGGAAACCCAACCAATATGATAACTTAAGCAATTCTCAAGCACACTACGAACAAACCGGTCCGGAGATCTGGGAACAAACAGAAGGAAAGATCACCCATTTGGTGGTTGGTGTCGGTACAGGTGGAACCATTTGCGGAACAGGAAGATATTTGAAAGAAAAGAATCCAAATATCAAAGTTTGGGGAATTGATACGTATGGTTCTGTTTTCAAAAAATATAAAGAAACAGGGATCTTTGACAAGAATGAGATCTATCCTTACATAACTGAAGGTATTGGCGAGGATTTTTTACCTGCCAATGTAGATTTCAATATTATTGACCGTTTTGAGAAAGTAACCGATAAAGATGCAGCGATCATGACTCGTGAGATCGTGAAGAAAGAAGGTATCTTTTCTGGAAATTCAGCAGGATCGGCAATGGCCGGTTTACTTCAGTTGAAAGACGAACTAAAAGAAGGCGATGTAGTAGTGGTTATTTTCCACGATCATGGAACACGCTATTTAGGTAAGATGTTCAACGATGAGTGGATGATGGAAAAAGGATTCTTTGATAAAAAAGGATTAGTAGCCCAAGACCTTGTAAACAAGAATACCAATGGTAAATTGATCACCATTGAAAGCACAGATACTGTTGGTAATGCAGTTTCTTTGATGAACAAGATGGATATTTCACAGATCCCTGTAACACACGACAAACGTATTGTAGGTTCATTGAATGAAAGCATGCTTTATCAAAAGATCATTGCGAATCCGGATATCAAGAATCAAAAAATTGAAACGGTGATGGCTGCCCCATTCCCTTTTGTAGATATCTCTACTCCTATTGATTCATTATCAGCAATGATCAACGATAAGAACTTAGCAGTACTGGTAAAAGATTTCAAATTAGATAAAACCTATATCATTACTTGCTACGACATCATGAATGCTTTAACCAAGTAATCACATAAATCAAATAAATGGGTTGATTCAGGAACGATCTTGATCAACCCATTTTTATTTTTAATCAACATGCCGGCATTTACAGATCAACTCAACAGAAAAATTGAACTTAGTTCTACTCCGAAGCGGATCATTTCTCTTGTTCCTTCGCAAACAGAACTATTATATGATCTGGGATTAAGAGATGAGGTTGTTGGCATTACCAAATTCTGCATTCACCCCGATGAATGGTTTCGTAGCAAAGTAAGAGTTGGTGGCACTAAAAAAATTGACTTTGAAAAAATAAAGGAATTACAACCAGACCTGATTATCGGCAATAAAGAAGAAAATGATCAAGGTCTAATCGAAGAGTTAATGAAACTTTATCCTGTATGGATTAGTGACATCTACACTCTTAAAGATGCCTACGACATGATCACAAGAGTCGGCACTCTTGTGGGAAAACAGCAGGAAGCCACCTTTTTGAAACTGCAAATTGAGTCTCAATTCAATCAATTCATTCAGTCAAATGTACCTTCCAATAAAAAGACCGCCTATTTTATTTGGAATGACCCATACATGGTTGCCGGAGCCAATACATTCATTAACGAAGTTCTGAAGTTAAATGGCCTGGAAAATATTTTTGCTGATAAAGACTCCCGCTACCCGGAAGTATCAGCAGAAGAATTAAAAAAGCTTCAACCCGAATTGATCTTATTGTCGTCAGAACCATATCCTTTCAAACAAAAGCACATGGATGAATTACAGCTTATTTGTCCGAGTGCAAAGATCCTATTAGTAGATGGCGAACTTTTCTCCTGGTATGGATCACGCCTTTTAAAAATTCCTGAGTACTTAAAAGATCTAAATAGGTTGATTGGCGAATAAAGCAGATTAGTTTTTTCACTCACTTATTTCTTATTAGCTTTGCATGATAAATGCAAGTCATGAATTTTAATACACATCGGTTTTCACTATTCGTTATAGCGATGTTATTAGTTTTTGCATCTACGAAGTCCCATGCACAAAAAGTAGGTTTGGTATTGAGTGGCGGTGCAGCCAGCGGTGTAGCACACATTGGTGTTTTAAAAGCATTAGAAGAAAACAATATCCCTATTGATTATATTTCCGGTACTTCTATGGGAGCAATGATCGGCTCACTTTATGCCATGGGATTTTCTCCTGCACAAATAGAAGAACTTGTTAAAACAGAAAGTTTTCGCAATTGGTCGGAAGGTATTATCGATGAAAAATATGCTTACTACTTTAAAAGAGACGACCACAATGCATCCTGGGTAACCTTTAAAATATCCGATTCATCACTTACATCCATTCTTCCTACCAACATCATTTCTCCCATTGCCATGGACTTTGGATCAATGGAATTAGCGGGCGGACCAGCTGCTGCTGCTAAATATAATTTTGACAGTTTATTTGTTCCTTTTCGTTGTGTAGCTTCCGATATTGAACTAAAACAATCTGTTGTCTTTAGAGAGGGTGATTTAGCCGAGGCAGTTAGAGCATCCATGTCATATCCTTTTTACATCAAGCCAATCATGGTAAATGGCAAACTACTTTATGATGGAGGACTCTACAACAATTTCCCTTCCAACATCATGTATGAAGAATTTTATCCGGATTTTATGATCGGTAGTAACGTGAGTGGAAACAACCCGCCTCCCGATGAAGACAATCTTCTTTCTCAATTGAGAAGTATGTTACAAAGTAAGTCGAACTACAGCATTCTTTGTGAGGCCGGAGTTATTATTGAACCGCAAACAGATGTTGGCCTCTTTAATTTTTCGAATGTACAACCGATCATCGATAGTGGTTATGCAGCAGCTATGCGGAACATCGAATTCATTAAACAAAACACTGAACGTAGAACGACCAAGGATGAGTTAGCAATAAAAAGAGCCGCATTTAAAGTGCAAGAACCCAAGATCATTTTCGACAATATATACATTGAAGGCTTAAACAACAAACAAAGTGAGTACGCAAAAAAAATATTACGACATAAAAGCAAAACAGTTCCTTTAGAGGATATCAAAGAAGGCTATTTTCGTTTAGCATCCGACAACAAGATCAAACACATCTATCCAAAAGCAAAGTTTAATCCGGCAACGGGCTATTATGATCTTTATTTAAGAATTAAAAAAGAGCGAAACCTGATCACCTATTTCGGGGGTAACTTCTCGAATAAGCCGATCAGCGGTGGTTATTTAGGACTGCAATACAACTATATGGGACGATTTGCCACCAGTACCATGGCAAATGCTTATTTTGGTAAGCTATACAGTTCGATACAATTAAGAAGTCGATTCGACTTTCCATTCAAAACGCCCATCTATATTGAGCCTAATATCACCTGGAATAAATGGGATTACTACAAAAGCAGTAGCGAATTCATTCAAGATGCAAAACCGGCTTATTTGATCCAATCAGAAGAATATGCACAATTGAATATAGGCTTCCCTACCGGGAAAAAAGGCAGAATGGTTGCATCAGGAGGTATTGCACGAACAACAGATCGTTATTATCAAACAGCAGCTTTTACACAAAATGACACATCCGACAGAACCGATTTTGATGTAGCTTCTGCTCAAGTGTACTATGAGATCAACTCATTGAACAGGAAACAATATGCTAACCAAGGTGAATATCTGAAAATTAAACTTCAATATGTAAATGGATTAGAGACGAACACCCCTGGCTCTACAACAGTTTTAGATACCTTACCTTTTTACACCAATTATCACGAATGGGTAACCTTAAAAATTTGCGGTGAACGCTATTTCAACAGAAGAGGACGTTTAAAGATCGGAATTTGCGGAGAGGGCGTTTATTCTACTCAAACATTATTTAACAATTATACTTCTAGTATTTTAGCTGCCCCAGCCTTCCAACCTACTGCTGATAGCAGAACGGTTTTCAAAGAAAATTACAGAGCACACCAGTATTTATCCGGAGGGATAAAATTTGTGGTAAACATCAGAAAAAATATTGAGCTAAGGGCCGAAGGCTATATTTTTCAGCCTTATGAATCGATGATCAAACGAAACGACTTAAAAGTAGACTATTCCAAACCTTTTGCATTTCAACATTATATAGCCACAGGTTATGCGGTTTGGCATACACCTGTTGGTCCTATGAGCCTGGGTGTCAACTACTACGATCAGGTAAAAGACCCTTTTTCGATCTTATTCCATTTCGGTTATATTATCTTCAACAAAAGAGCCCTCGAATAGCCTCACAACACTTTAATTACCAGCAACTTAAATACTTTTTTGTTTTTAAAGATAAAATACATAAGTTTGCAGCCCTTTTTCCCTAGTGCTTATTAAGGGAGAGAGGAAAATTGAAACAAATAAAACAACTATAAAAAACAACTATGAACGATTACGTAATTTATTTAGTACCCGCTTTAGGGATCTTGGGATTGCTTGTAATGGCAATCAAATCGGCTTGGGTAAGCAAGCAAGATGCAGGAGATGCTAACATGCAAGAATTAGCAGGTTATATTGCCGATGGTGCAATGGCCTTCTTAAAAGCAGAATGGAAGATCTTGAGTATTTTCGTTGTATTTGCTGCTGCATTATTGGCTTATTCAGGTACAATCCATGAAGTAAATGGAAAAGAGATCCATTCAAGCTGGATCATTTCTATCTCTTTCATTATTGGTGCTGTATTTTCTGCTACTGCAGGATATATTGGTATGAAGGTAGCTACAAAAGCAAACGTACGTACTACACAAGCTGCTCGTACAAGTTTAGCACAAGCACTTAAAGTATCTTTCACTGGTGGTACAGTAATGGGATTAGGTGTTGCCGGTCTTGCTGTATTAGGATTAGGTGGATTGTTTATTGTATTCCTTTCCATATTTAGTGGTTTAGGTGAAAACACAGTTAAAACTGCTATCGAAGTATTGACAGGTTTTTCATTAGGTGCTGAATCAATTGCATTATTCGCTCGTGTTGGTGGTGGTATTTATACAAAAGCTGCCGATGTAGGAGCTGACTTAGTTGGTAAAGTAGAAGCAGGTATCCCTGAAGATGATGTTCGTAACCCGGCAACTATTGCTGATAACGTAGGTGATAACGTAGGTGACGTTGCAGGTATGGGAGCTGACTTATTTGGTTCTTATGTAGCAACAATTCTTGCTACAATGGTATTAGGACAAGAGATCACAGTTACTGATAACTTTGGTGGTATGTCACCAATCCTTTTACCAATGGTAATTTGTGGTTTAGGTATCGTTTTCTCAATTGTTGGAACATGGTTCGTTCGTATTAAAGATGAAAAATCAAACGTACAAAATGCATTGAACTTAGGAAACTGGTCATCCATGATCTTAACAGTTGTTGCTTCTTATTTTATTGTAAACTGGATGCTTCCTGATGGTGATATTACATTGAGAAATGCTCCTGCATTTACAAAAACAGGTGTATTTATGGCTATCCTAGTAGGTACAGTAGTTGGTGCGATCATGAGTATTGTTACTGAGTATTACACTGCTATGGGCAAACGTCCAGTAAACTCTATCATCCAAAAGTCTGCTACAGGTCATGCTACCAACATTATTGGTGGTTTATCAGTAGGTATGGAAAGTACAGTTATTCCAATCATTGTATTGGCAGCAGGTATCATGGGATCTTATCATTTTGCTGGTTTATACGGAGTAGCTATTGCTGCTGCCGGTATGATGGCTACAACAGCTATGCAATTAGCGATCGATGCTTTCGGTCCGATCGCAGATAACGCTGGTGGTATTGCTGAAATGAGTCAATTACCTCCTGAAGTTCGTGAGCGCACAGATAATTTAGATGCAGTAGGTAACACTACAGCGGCTACAGGTAAAGGATTTGCGATCGCATCAGCGGCTTTAACATCATTAGCATTATTTGCTGCTTTTGTTGGAATTGCAGGTATTTCCGCAATCGACATTTACAAGGCACCTGTATTAGCAGGTTTATTTGTTGGAGCAATGATTCCTTTCATTTTCTCTGCATTAGCTATTGCTGCAGTAGGTAAAGCAGCAATGGACATGGTACAGGAAGTTAGACGTCAGTTCCGCGAAATCCCGGGTATTATGGAATACAAAGCAAAACCTGAATATGAAAAATGTGTTGCTATCTCTACAAAAGCATCTATCCGTGAAATGATGATGCCGGGTGCTATTGCTTTAATTACACCTGTGCTTGTAGGATTTATTTTTGGTCCTGAAGTATTGGGTGGTTTATTGGCAGGTGTTACTGTATCGGGTGTATTGATGGGTATTTTCCAATCAAACGCAGGTGGTGCTTGGGATAATGCTAAAAAATCGTTTGAAAAAGGAGTGGTGATCAACGGAGAAACATTCTACAAAAAATCAGAACCACACAAAGCATCTGTTACAGGTGATACAGTTGGAGATCCATTCAAAGATACTTCTGGTCCTTCTATGAATATCTTGATCAAATTAATGTCGATCGTATCCTTGGTTATAGCTCCATACATTGCTATCAATGAAGCGGAAGCAGGCATGCATTGCGATGGTGAAATGACAGAGTGTACTGAAATGCACGAAGGTTGCGGTGACGCAGCAATGATGCACCACGGTTGCGAAGGAATGATGGGCAGCAAATGTGATATGACTGCATGTGCTTCTATGTCGAAAGAAGAATGTGCTAAAATGTGTGATTCAGTTGGTTGTACAGCTGAAGAAAAAGCATATTGCATGAGCATGTACGGTGCTGACGGAAAATATGTTGGTCCGAAATGCGACATGAACAAGTGTATGACCATGAGCAAAGAAGAATGTGCTAAATATTGTGATTCTGTTGGTTGTTCAGCAGAAGAAAAGGCAATGTGTGTAAAACATGCAGGCTCAATGGAAGCTAAGAAAGATTGCTGCAAAAAAGGTGGCATGGAAGAGAAAAAAGCATGTTGCAAAGAAGGAGCTTCTGCAGGAAAAGCATGCAGTGGCGAAAGTGCTAAATCTACTTGTATGGAAGGTTGCAAACACGGTTGCAAGACAAAAGAAGAGTGTGCAAAAAAATGTGGTGAAATGTGCGTAAGCAAACACTAATATTTATATTTAATTTCGAAACGCCTCTTCCTTCAACCGGAGAGGCGTTTTCTTTAAAACAAATCCATTGATCTCCATCATTACCAAATATTTTCCAAATCTAACAGAAAAGCAGATCGAGCAATTTTCTGCATTACAAGGCCTATACGAGCATTGGAATGCACAGATCAATGTGATCTCTAGGAAAGATATCGAATCGCTTTACGAAAAGCATGTATTACATTCTTTAGGCATTGCAAAAGTGATGGCATTCAAGCCTAAAACTCGAATTATGGATGTGGGCTGTGGAGGCGGTTTTCCAGGCATTCCACTTGCCATACTTTTTCCCGAATGTAACTTCTACCTGGTTGACTCTATTGGCAAAAAGATCAAAGTAGTAAATGAGATCTCTTCAGCAATTGGTCTGAACAATTTAAGAGCGGAGCACAAACGAGCAGAAGAAGTAAAAGAAAAATCCGAATTCATCATTTCCCGTGCAGTAACTGAATTTCCTGCCTTCTATAAATGGGTGCAAAACAAGGTTTCTAAAGAACAATTTAATAATTTACCAAATGGAATACTTTATTTAAAAGGAGGCGACCTGACTGAAGAATTAAAAGATTTTAAAAACAGAGTGGTGTTGTACGACCTGAAAGATCATTTTAAAGAAGAATTCTTTGAAACAAAAAAGGTGGTTTACCTGCCTATGTAGATCACTCTTCTACGATCACAAAAATATCCTCATTATCTTTTTTCATAAGGTATTTCTCGCGGGCAAATTTCTCAAGCGTTTTAGGATTGGTATTTAGCTCTTTTATATCCGATGTGATCTGTTTGATCTCTGATGCATAATAGTTACGCTCTTCCTCCAACTTCTTTACATCATCACGCAACTCTAACTGAGTCTTCAGATCATTCTTATCAAAAAAAGCGATCCACACAGCTAAACCAACAATAGTTAGCAGGTATTTATTACGCAATATGAGTAGTACTTTTTTCAACGATTGATTGTTTTACACAAAAATAAGTACGAATTTTATAGATAATAGATCCGGATCAAATACGTTATCAACCAAACAATTAACAATATGAAGGCTTTTATTATTTTGTGTGGCTCTTTTTTACTTTGTTCATTCGGTCTTTTATCACCCGATACGTCCTTTCGTGAGCAACAAAAAAAGCAAGCGAGAGTAAAAGCGGCATATTCCGAAAAGTGGGAACAGCTAAAAAGAGATATGGTTTCCAAAAACATAAATCCAGAATGCTTTGATCTATTTATAAGAGCTTTTAAGCAGGATGAAGTATTGGAAGTATGGCTGAGACCCAAAAACGAAACATCTTTCAAATTATTCAAGAAATACGATATATGCAGTTCATCGGGAGTATTAGGTCCCAAAAGAAAACAAGGAGACGGACAGGTTCCTGAAGGATTTTATCAAATTGCCGTTTTTAATCCCTATAGCAGCTATCATTTATCATTAGGCATCAATTACCCCAATGCAAGTGACAAGATCATTGGCAAAGGCAATTTAGGGGGTGATATCATGATCCATGGTAGTTGTGTGACCATTGGCTGCATTCCATTAACGGATAATTACATTAAAGAAGTCTATATTTTGGCAGTAGAAGCCAAGAATAGTGGACAAACAAGTATTCCTGTGCATATTTTCCCAACTAAGCTAAATGAAAAAGGGATGAAATTCTTACAAGATGAATATGAAGGGAAAACAGGGTTATTGAATTTCTGGAAAAATCTTCAAAGCGGATTTTTATATTTCGAAAATAACCATAAGCTACCAAAAGTTAATACGGACAAGGCTGGACAATATCTTTTTAATTGAAAGAAACCTTTTCAATATCGCTCAACTTATTAAGATCCTGCACCACTCTTCCTTCTTTACTTTGTCCGAATACGCTAATAAATTTAGCACCATAGATCACCTCCTCATAAGTATATGAAAAACGGGTATTGACCGTTTGAGAAAATGTGTCATCAAAGCCGTTTAAAAGGATCATAAACTCTGCATCCGAATCGATCAGATCCTGTGCACTCATTCCCCACAATGGACTATTTTCATCGATTGGATGATTGATGGTCCAAGTCATAGGGAAGAAAACGATCTTTTTCAACTCTAATTCCAAAGGGCGAAAGCGTCTTACCATCACGCCATTTTCATTTTCTAACTTTGCCAATGTTACTCTACATTCCATATCCGACAATTGACTATTTCGCATTTTGTTGGCTATTCTAAATTGAAAAGCCTTTCCTCCTTTGAAAGGAGCAATAACAGCATGTCGGCTAAATAAAACTTTTGCTTTTGGACGGGAAAAACGGCCATATAGCAAACCTGTTGCTAAGGCAAAGCCCAGCACACCTATCATTGATTCGAAGGCTGCTATAAAACTAGTAGTATGCGTGACCGGACTTATACTTCCAAAGCCTACAGTGCTAAAAGTTTGCGTACTAAAAAAGAATGCGCCTAAAAATTTATCAAATTCTGAAGTCCCTTCCACTCCACGCAAGCCTTCTACTCCTGTAAAATAGTACAAACATGTAAACAAAAGATTGATCGTGATGAAATAGATCACAACAATAATATTAAACTTCAACCACGACATGGTGACCAAAGAATGGTAAATGCTAATAGAAGAAACGCCATCCTTTTCAATACGTTCAATATTAAAAGATCCATCACGATTGATCAATCGCGAACGGTGTGATGAGGTTTTACTACCAAATCCTAATTCGCTTTCTTCTTTTTTACTTTTCATGATTCCTTTTATGGATTAACGATTCGATGAACAAATATAGAATTAATTGATAATTTTGTGGCACAAATAAAAAACGATGGAGTATATAGGAAAACGCATTAGCATCAAAAAAAAGGAAAATCATGAATGGAGTATTGTGATCGTTTCTTCTACTGAAAAAGTGAAGAACATTCTACTTTTCGCTTGGCTTTTTGCATGGACTGTTTCGGGTGTCATTGTATTTACCCAATACTTTACTGTTCCCGACCCTAACACCAGAGTAGCCATTATGGTTTGGATGGGGTTCTGGGCTTATTTTGAATACAAAATAGTTAAGGCATTTCTCTGGAGAAAATATGGAGTAGAAAAGATCAAATTACATGAAGGCAAACTATTTTATAAGCGCGATGTTGCCGGTAGAGGAAAAATCAAAGTGTATGAAGCTGAATTCATAAAAGATCTGAGAGTTTTAGAAGCAAAGGAAAATTCATTTCTAGAAAATGTAAACAATTCCTATTGGGTTATAGGAGGAGAAAAGATCGCTTTTGACTATTATGGTAAAGAAATAAAAATCGGCATCCAGCTTAAAAAGCAAGATGCCGATGAGTTGATTAAAGTGATCAGGAAAAAATTCTCTTATAAGAATTAGTTCTTGATGATTTTCTTTACAGTTTTCATCCCGTGTTCATCTGTCCTGATACTGAAATAATACATTCCTGTACTTAGTTCTGACAGATTAAAAGATAAACGTTCGTTCTGAACAACTTTTTGCACTTCATTTAGCACCTGCTGACCAAGAGCATTGAATAAACTAATCTTTACAGGAATAGGATCGCTAAAGTTAAAGACGATCTGATACACATTATTATCTGCAAGGATCTGTATTGACTCATTAAAGTCTGTAGAATTAATTCCGGTAGTATTTAATACATAAAGATTCTGAGTAATTGTATCCGAGCAAGTACCATTAGAAACTGTTAATTGAACTGAGTACAAACCATCATTTAAATAGGTATGGATTGGGTTTACTACTGTTTCAATAGCAGAACCATCACCAAAATCCCATTCAAAATTTGTAGCACCTGAAGAATAATTTGAGAAAGCAACAGTGCTATTTTCATCCAAGTATAATGTATCGGCACTCATTGTAAACAATGCATCCACAATACTGGAATCAGATATTACATAATTAAAAGAAGCTGAACAACCTGCCGAATCAGTAATTGTTAAAGAATAATTACCGGCAGGAATATTTTCATTATTTACAACATTAACACCATTCGACCATACAAAAGTAGATGAGGCTAAATCTGTTGTTGAAGATTGTAATAAAATTGCTCCATCGGAAATTCCAGAACATGAACTGTTCATTACAGAAGCCTGAACGTTGATTGCTGATGGCTCCTCTACCAATATCGTTTCTGTCATTAATCCACCACACAAACCATTATTACCACCTACAATTACTGTATACTCTCCTGCTGGGATATTTTGTAATGTGTCTGAGCCAATAACGTTTGAATGCGATTGGATCACTTGTCCTTGATCATTTTGCCAAGTATAATTCCATGGTCCAATCCCTAAACCTGTTGCAATTACATTTCCATTCGATAAGCCGGAACATTGAGGACCTTGTGCTAAAAGCCCTATCGGCTTACCAATATTAAGTATGAAACGAGGAGTTGTTGTACTACTTGCAATTGAGAATGTATAAGAAGGTGTTGTTCTAAGATCTATCTGATTCCCATTTAAAAGATCGGTTAAAATTAAACATGCACTTGATGGCATATTCGTTAATGAGTCCAAACTAATGGTATATGATCCTGTAATTCCAACTTTCACCATGATTGGAATTTGAAGATCATTGGTTAACAAAGGAAGTGAGTTAATTGATAAATTAAACGTATCCTGCATGGATGATATACCGGGAACATCTGTATTGAAGCTATAAAATTTATTGGCATCCAATCCCATATCAAAATTTGTAGTAGCATTTTCATTGAAGCGAATAACCGTTTCATCGGTATATCCCGCACCACCTAAATCTAATTTCAATAAATAATCAGTGATCATTTGTTGACTGGAGCGAATGAACAAACCATCTGCAGCATTTTTAACTGTTTCGGTGATCTGCAAAACAGGGCTTGGTCCGGTTGCCTGAACTAAAAACGCTTGAGAAGAAGCAATAAGATTAGAGCCTCCATTTGTACCTATCCCGCCAACATAACTAGTGTATTGATCGAGTGTCGGACTATACGTATACACCGCATCCGCTATATTTGTTTTTGTCCAACCTGCTGCATTCCAATCAATCGTTGAAGGGTACGGATTTGCAATTAAATTCCAACCATCTTCGGAGGATGGTTGAGCTGGATCATCAGTATAAGTGACAGGCATGCTAATATTCTTTTTAAGCAATGTTCCGGTTACATCAATAGTAACAGGGGCATTCATAATATAAGCCCAATATCCTTTATTGGCTGTAATAGGATTTGTAATATTCGTTGGTTCTACATACCCATCATCATAAATTCCAGAAAGTGTTTCGTCATAACTAACGATGGAAGCATTGGTGACAATTGGTGGTGGATATTGAGACCCTGTAAATCCACCTGTAATAAAATCATCATCCCATTGTTGCAAAGTAGCCCCGGAAACAGGAGTAGCTATAAACATCCAGCCATCTGTTCCGGCTGGTATGTAGCGTTGCATGGTTATGTTCCCTGTAACATCAGCAGCTGCGGGAATGGTTGCTATACGTGCAGTTCCACTGGCATCAGAAAGCAATGTCAAACCAATTGTACCTAAAGCAAAAGTACCATTGCTTGCAGTAAGCGTTCCAGAGAGATTTTGAGCTGTTAGCAAACTTACACCGGCAGTATTACTTGTAGAAATATTTCTGAATGTAGCAGAAGCACTACCACCTATTGTTTGTGCAATTGTTCCATTAAAAAAAACGGTACCATTTCTGGCATTGAAAGTTCCATTATTTACCCAATTCCTTTTTACGTTCAATGCAAAGTCAGAAGCACTTACATCAAGCGTTACCCCTGAATTAATCGTAAGATTACCATTCGTTGTTACAATTCCTCCTAAGGTTTTTGTGGCGCTTCCTGCTAAAGTAAGATTATTAAAGGTCTCTCCTGCAGCTTTGGTGATCGATTGATTGGTACCATTAAATGTTACGGTACCTGTTCCCGGAGTGAATGTTCCGGCATCCAACCAATTACCTCCTAGCGTAAAATTTAGATTATTGGCATTCAAAACACCTGCATTGATCGTAATATTATTGGTTACGGTAAGGGAGTTTGTATTTAAAATTGCCGTAGCGTTTGCGCTATTAACTAGTAGATTCCCAACCCTAGCGCTGCTATTAATATTCATCGTTTGTGCAAGCGGGGTGCTTGCATTTCCAATTTGAAGTGTTCCACCTGTTACTGCACTATTTGTAATACCTGTTGCCGTATAACCTAAGTTAGCGCCACCAGAACGTTCAATAATAACTGTCCCTCCACTCATGTTAAAAGTTGAACCAACCCCATTAATATGAAATGGTGCAATGGTGGTTGAAGTACAACCAACTGTTGGCAAGGTAAGGGTGCCTCCTGAAATTGTAAATTTAGCCAGATTATTAATATTAACAGAGTAGTATTGTCCAGCAATACGAACCGTTCCGCCAAAAATTTGAAAAACGCCACCATTTGAAGCCACATTCTCATTTACGGCATCGCCTATGTTTACAGCACCATTATTAACAATCAAGTTCCCATACAAGGAAATTCCAGCAGGAAAATTTACTGTTGCTGTCGCAGAATTGATATTTATTCCTGACGTATTATTGATAAGGGCCAATGCTGTGAATGGAGTAAGATTTGTTGCCCCAGAAGTTGACAGCTTAAAAACTCCATTTGTTAGAGTTAAGAAATTAACAGGGGCAGTAAAAGAAGGGGTTGTAATATCCAATGTATTCGAGATGGAAGTCCCTAAATTTAATGTAACTAAATTAAAATTATTGGTTGCACCGGTCCCTGAATATGTCACATTCCCATTTTTACTAAACGTAACATTACATAAACTGCTTCCATCTGTAGCAAAATTGAGTGTTCCATTATTTGTCAAATTACCCTTAAGAGTTATTAAATGAGTAGCATTTGAACCTGTTGCAACATCAAAAGTGGCTCCCGAATTAATCATAACATTTGAATTTACAGTAACATTCCGGACTGTGTTATTATTTCCAATTCTCAAAATCCCGCTAGTGCCTTCTCCAACAGTTAAGGTATTACAAAACGCATCAGCATTAATGGTGATGGAATGTCCATTTCTGATAGTTACATTATCGGAAGCTGTAGGAACTCCGGCAGGTGTCCAGCTTCCCGCTGTATTCCAATTTCCTGAGCCTGTAGAAAATTTATTCCCTGCTGCATTAGTAGATTGCTGCCCACTAATTGCTGCACTTAAAAAACCGTCAGTAACTGCGTATAATCTCCAATAATACAATGTACCTGGCAGCAATCCCGTTGCTGCATAATTTGTAGTATTTGCAGCTGTTTGCCCCACAAAAGAAAAATTAACATTATCAGTTGAATTATACACTACATAACCTACTTCATTTGTACACCAATTGGTCCAATTTACTGTCATCCCTGTCTGAGAAACACCTGTAAAAGAGAGTACACCGGAAGGACTTGGCGTTGTAACTGGCGGACTAAACCTGATCATCGAATTGTTAGCCGGCAATGTTGTTAAAGCATTTTGCTGATTATTACTAAACGTATTACTATTTGCCGTTTGCTGGCACTTTAATTGAGCTGCAGTAGGAGCATTATTAAGTGTTGCAGCATTAATACCACAAGTGTATGTAAAGGCATTGGTCCCTTGTGTCATGGTTCCATAAATGAATTCAATAACACCAGTTGTTTCGTACAATTTAACCTGAAAATTAATACTTGGAGTTGTATTCAAATACACCGCCATGTTGATCCATTCAACAGTTAAAATACGATTGGGAGCAGTTCCTGATAATTGATATTTGATACTATTTCCAAGAGCATCTACTCCGCCTTGAGCTGTCATATCATCATAAAAAGGAGCGATAGCTAGCCATGTGCCCGAACCATTTCCAGTAAACTGTGTGTTATCGTAACTATAAGGGCCGGCAGATGGTCCTCCATCAGCTGTCGAAGAAGAAAAATCAACAAAGCCATTCGTTGAAACAGAGAATTGCGTGTAACGTGTTCCGTTATACCAGAAATCGAAACCGATGTCAACAGGATTGCTTCTATTATCGTCTTGAGTAAAAGAAACATTATTTCTCCAGCTATCTATTGCATTACCTGTTGAAGCAATGGAACTATAAACGATAGAAGTGGTTCTTGTTGTGGTATAATTAGCAATACTTTGAGCGAATATGGAATTGCTATAAAGCAAAAAAAACATGAACGCGAAAACGCATTTAGAAAAAGTGGAGTAGAATTTCCTCATAATAAATTATTCCTTAAAAAACTTACATATGTAAACTTATACTAAAAGTAAACAAAAAATGTTCGTTTTTTTAAAAATATTAGACGAAATAAAGTTCTTGACCCACAAAAACAAAAAAAGGGAACCATCTCCGACAGTTCCCTTTTTTATAAAAAATGGCTATTAATAAGGATGTACCCATGGAGTATCTGCCACCACAGGCTGAATACTCATCACAGGGATCTTAGAATGATTCACGATCTGCTGAGCATATGTTCCTAACAATCTTCCTGTCAGCGTTTCATCCTGATCTGTCATGATTACTATAAGATCAGCATTGATTGACTTCGCAAATTCATAGGTGTGTTTCGCCTGATTTCCACCATTAACAGACTTACGAGTAAAGCTAATATCATGCTTCTTTAAATATTCTTCAATCTGATCCAGCTTAAACTCAAATTTTTTCATTTCGCCATCATCATCTGTATCCGGTAAACCGAGAATATTGATGCGGGAATTAAATTGCTTAGCAATAACTACAGCATGATTCACTTTTTGACGGGAGTGGGCAGAGTCATCAATTGGCAACACGATCTCTCTAAAACCAACCTTAGTAGCATGTGCTCTAACTGACAAAACCGGACAAACCGACTCTGTAACTACTTTGTAAGTATTGCTTCCTACAAAAAACTCAACAACACCAGATGTTCCGTGTGTACCCATCACCACTAGATCAACTTTATGCTCCTTTGAAACAGAAACGATCTCATTAAAGATATTTCCATCTGCTGTAATACAGGTTGACTTTACCCCATATTTTGATCGAATAGCAGCAGCCGTTTCTTCCAAACGTTTTTCGATCGCATTAGTAAAGTCACTTGGAGCGTCTACTCTCATCTCTGGAGCCACAATACTGAATTTCTCCCAATGTTTTTCTACCACATGCAAAAGAACAAGATCAGCTTTCAAAACTTGTGCGGCAAAACCGGCATGCTCTATTGCGATCATCGATGTTTCAGAAAAATCAACCGGAATTAGAATTTTTTGGATGTTAAATGCTTTCATAATTTTATTTTTATTTAATATGGATTTGTAAATACACTTGTATCTTTTTTATGCTGCGGACGAATACTCAAAACAGGGATCTGAGAATGATTAATGATCTCTTGTGCTGACGACCCAATAAACAAATCAGTAAAATCAATTTCCTGCTGTGTCATGATCATGATCAAATCTCCCTCCACCTTATTTGCATACTCTATCACATTTTGAGCTAGAGTTTCTTCCCCTTTAATTCCTTTAATGATCTCTGCAGTACACTCTACATTTTCTTTCTCTAAAAAGGCCTTTACTTGTCCTAACTGACGCGTTAATTTATTCACAATAAACTCATCTGTAGTAAATAAAACGGAAACAACACGAACAACCGCACCATGAAACAAGCGGGAAAACTCAACGGCTTTATTCACTTTTTCGCGAGTCTCTTTAGAAAGGTCAAGCGGTAAAACGATCGTTTTACAACCATTGCGATGGTGCTTCCCTTTTATAGTAATTACAGGAACTGCAGATCCCCTAACCACACGAAGGGCATTAGAGCCAATAAACTTCTTTTTTAATCCTTCATCTCCATTGGTCCCCATAACGATCAACGTTGCATTGATCATCTCTGCCACCTCTGCGATCTTATCATAAATAGAACCTTTAGCAAGGATCGTATTTACTTTCACACCACTTTTTTTCTCCACATCTGCTGCCATTGCATCCAACTGCTCTTGCAATTTCTTTTTCAATTCATCATGCTGCTGATTGGAAAACAACTTCGCCAACATCCCTCCTTCTTCTATCACATTCAACAAAGTAATTTCCGCATGATACTCCCGAGCCAAATTATAGGATTGCTCCAAAGCAATTAACGATTGAGATGAAAAATCAATTGGAACTAAAATTTTATTAGAAGATTGAATCATATTTTTTAAATACTTTTGCTTTGTGTTATCCACAAATTAAACTATTTATTTAGATTTTAACAAATTTACAACATCCTTTTTAATACTATTATAAAATGAGCAATATCATTCCTGAAACAGAACTGATCTTAAACCCGAATGGAAGTGTATACCACCTCCAACTTTTACCCGAACATATTGCAGAAAACATCATTATTGTAGGTGACCAGGGCCGTGTTGCTACAGTATCAAAATACTTTGACACCATTGATGTAAAGATTCAAAACCGGGAGTTTGTCACGCATATAGGTACATTCAAGGGTAAGAAGATTATGGTTCTTTCATCGGGAATTGGTACCGACAACATAGATATTCTTATCAATGAACTAGATGCAGCCGTTAATATTGACTTAAAAACAAGAACGATCAAGGAAAACAAAACAAAATTGAACATTGTGCGCATTGGCACTTCCGGTGCTTTACAAGCCGATATTCCGGTTGACAATTATGTTGTTTCCAGCTATGGATTAGGATTTGATGGCCTACTCAACTATTACAAGGATCTTAAAAATGTGAATGACAATGAAGTATCAGAAGCATTCATCCAACAAACAAATTGGGATAAAAACCTGCCTTATCCTTATGCTATTAAAGGCTCTGAAACACTGATAGACAAAATTGGATTTGATCAAATTAAAGGCATTACAGCCACAGCACCCGGATTTTATGGTCCACAAGGACGACAATTGCGACTTTCACCATGGGTAGCCGATTTTAATCAACAATTGACTGATTTTAACCACAACGGGCTACGTATCACCAACTTTGAAATGGAGACCTCTGCGCTATACGGTTTAGGAAAACTCTTAGGACATGAAACCTGCACCATTTGTGCTATTATAGCGAATAGAGTGGCTAAAAAATATAGCAAAGATTACCACCCTGCTGTAGAGAATTTAATACAGCTAGTTTTAGAGAGATTAACAAAGTAAGGTTGAAATCTTCTTTCCCCTA
>JAEUTU010000076.1 GCA_016786925.1 Bacteroidia bacterium | reverse complement strand
TTCTTGTCTTGATCAGATTTGTTTTTCACAATATCCTGCTCTGCTTTTGTGATCTTCGCTTTGTAATCTTCAATATCTTTTTCTAATCCTTTTTTATCTTTCTCCAATGATTTTTGGTCTTCTTCTAATTTTTCCTGTGCTTTTTGAGCTGTCTTTAATTCATTCTCTATAGCTTCTTTTGTGGCTTTCACCGCAAATTCTTTCACGATCTTCTCCGCTATTTTGTACTGATCTTTGTGCTCGCTTGAATTTAAGAAAGCGCCTCCAAGGTCGAATGCCACAACAAATGTGATCTCAGCATCTCCTTTTTTCCCTTGAGCAATACCATATATATCGATTGTGTTGTTTCCACTGATCTCTTTAATAGATGCATTATCTATAAAAATTCCTCCATCTTTTGATGAGCGTTTCCCATCGTATTGTTTCATAAATGAACGGAACGACTCTTCTGCATCAGAAGGGCTCACACCATAAAGGGTTACAACTAAAGCATTGTTACTTGCTCCGCCAATTGTTTCCTTGGATTCTTTTACTTTTATCTTTTGTGCGAACAAAGCTGTTCCCATCGAAACGGCTAGTGCAAGTGTAAGTATTCTTTTCATCGTAGTATTTTTTTGATTTGTTGGTACAAGTTAAGCAAATATTCAGCCAAAACAAATTTTAGTCATCAATATCTGTTACACCGCCCGAAACAATGAATTTCATTACCTCGGCCGAAGACGCATCAACAACCGTAATGTGATCTGTAGGTACGATCAATAAATTTCCTGAAATAGAATAGGAGAGCGGCATATATACTGCCACACAATTTTTACTCAAGTTTAATTCGCTTAAGTCTTCTTTGGTAATGAATCCTAATTGCTGGATATTATTTTCTTTGTTGATCGTTACTAAAACAGGCTTGTTGAATCGTTTTTTACTCCCAACGAAAGCCGACATAAAATCCTTGATGGAGCTATACACGGTTTTAACAACCGGAGTTTGTTCCAGTGTATTATCGAGCAATGAGAACAAAGGGCGCAAAACGATAGAGGACCCTAAAAGCCCCATTAAAAAGATCAGAATTAGTGCTGTTGCTAAAATGATAAAAGGATCGATGACCGGACTAATGATCGTGCCGAACATACTGAACAATGATCGAACCCAGTCAAAAACCTTATAAACAACTATTGCGGTGATACCTACCGGGACGGTAATGATCAAACCTTGAATGAAATAACGGACAATTTTGGTCATAATGTATCGGTATATGTTGATACAAAATTACTCAATAAATCTTATTTAATGAGTGAGGGATCAAAGACCTTACTTTTTGTTTTGAACAAAAGGAGCTTCTATAAATTCGATAGCAGTTCTTTCTCCTTTTTTGTCAAGCCTTTTACTACCATATCATAAGAATGGTCGATCCAGGCTTGTAATTGCTTGTCGGATACTGATCCATCTGCAATGATCGTATTCCAATGTTTTTTATTCATGTGGTATCCCGGGATCACACAAGGAAATTTTTCCCGTAATTCGATGGCATATTCTGGATCACATTTTACATTGAACTGCAATGAAAGTTCGTCCAATCCTGTTAATAAAAATGCTTTGCCCATCACTTTGAATACGAGCGTATCAGGGCCAAAAGGCATTGTTTCTTCAACCCCTTTTTTAGAAATACAATAGTCTCTTAGCTCTTCAATGTTCATTTTTGTAGCTTAAGGGAAGCACTTTTGAGTCTTTGATCTGTGATAGGATTACCATCGTTTGCATTTGCCCGATCTCTTCCATTTTACTTAATTTTTGTGAGATCAATTCTTCAAAAGCACGCATGTCTTTCATCATTACTTTTATCACATAATCGGCATTGCCGGTTACCTGATAGCATTCCATGATCTCCGGTATCTTATCGATCTCTTTTTTGAAATTGCTGATTGCATTTTCTATCTGACGGGTGAGTGTGATCTGAATAATGGCCGATATCCCAACTCCCACTAGTTCAGTATTTAACTGTGCATGATAGCCTTTGATTAGTTTTTTTCGTTCTAGCTTTTTTACCCTTTCCAGTGTTGGAGCCGGGGAAAGTCCTATTTCACTGGATAGTTGAAGGTTAGTGATCTTGGCATTTTCTTGTAAGATGCGAAGTATTTTCAGGTCAATATTATCCAGATTGATATTCATGTTGATGATTTTATCCAAAGTTAAAAAAATAAAAAAGAACGTCTATTTTTTGTTACTTTTGGAGGGTTCAAAACACGATAGAATTTTAAATATGGAAAAGAAAATTCAGGAATTAGATAAGAAAATTGCCGAAGCTCATTTGGGTGGTGGTGAAAAAAGAATAGAATCTCAGCATAAAAAAGGAAAGTTGACAGCACGTGAGCGCTTGCACTTTTTGTTGGATGAAGGGAGTTTTGAAGAGATTGGGATGTTTGTAACACACCGTTCTACTGAGTTTGGTTTAGAGCGCGAAAAATATTTGGGCGATGGTGTTGTAACAGGTTATGGAACGATCAATGGTCGTTTGGTGTACGTGTTCTCACAAGATTTTACTGTATTTGGTGGTTCACTTTCTGAAACACATGCAGAGAAGATCTGCCGTATCATGGATCTTGCCATGAAAAATGGAGCTCCTGTGATAGGGTTGAATGATAGTGGTGGAGCACGTATTCAGGAAGGCGTAGTTTCATTAGGTGGTTATGCTGACATCTTCTATCGCAATACATTAGCATCAGGTGTTATTCCTCAGCTTTCTGCTATTATGGGACCATGTGCCGGTGGAGCGGTTTACTCTCCTGCCATTACCGACTTTATCATGATGGTGGAAAACACTTCGTATATGTTTGTAACGGGACCAAACGTTGTAAAAACCGTAACACACGAAGAGGTTACTTCTGAAGAATTAGGTGGTGCATCTACACATTCTACTAAATCGGGTGTAACGCATTTCTCATGTGCCAACGAGATCGAATGTATCAATAACATCAAAGCATTATTGAGCTATATGCCTCAAAATTGTGAGGATGATGCTCCATCTGTTCCTTATGAATCACCGGCAAGTGAAAAACGTCCGGAGCTAAATAACATTGTTCCTGAAAACCCTAATCAACCCTATGATATCCGTGAGGTGATCAATGGTGTGATCGATGCAGATACATTCCTCGAAGTGCATAAAAATTATGCAGAGAATATTGTAGTAGGTTTTGCCCGTTTAGGTGGTAAAAGTATTGGTATTGTTGCTAACCAACCTGCATTTTTAGCCGGAGTATTGGATATTAATTCCTCTACCAAAGCAGCACGTTTTGTGCGTTTTTGTGATTGCTTCAATATTCCATTATTGGTATTTGAAGATGTTCCCGGCTTCTTGCCCGGAACTGATCAGGAGTGGCATGGGATCATTACCAATGGTGCAAAATTATTATATGCATTCAGCGAAGCAACAGTTCCACGTATAACAGTGATTACGCGTAAAGCGTATGGTGGAGCGTACGATGTAATGAATAGTAAGCACATTGGTGCCGATATGAATTATGCATGGCCATCGGCTGAGATCGCAGTAATGGGTGCGAAAGGTGCTGCAGAGATCATCTTTAAGAATGAGATCGCAGCCTCAAAAGATCCTGCAGCTAAATTGGCAGAGAAAGAGAAAGAATACATTGAACATTTTGCGAATCCATACAGAGCAGCAGAGAGAGGTTATGTGGATGAAGTGATCAAGCCGGAAGATACCCGCGAAAAATTGATCAAAGCATTTGGAATGCTGAAGAATAAGGTAGATAAATTACCAAAGAAAAAACACGGCAATATTCCGTTATAAAAAAAGCCCGCAATTAGCGGGCTTTTTTTATAATTAAGATGGTGTCTAAAAATTTCTGAACCGTCCAAAAACACCCAATGGCAATTTATTCCCTTCGGTAGCTTGTAAGTATAATTCTCCAATGTTTAAATTTTTTCCTGCTTTTTTCTTTAAAAGATTCTCGATGATCAATGAAGAAAATCCCAATGAATATGCATTCAATATCAAGAAGTGTTCTTTATCATCTAATAGCGACAGAACACCTTGTATCATTTCATTGATATTATCCTCTAATTTCCATTTTTCACCATTCGGGCCATGTCCGAATGCCGGTGGATCCAGGATAATACCATTGTATTTATTACCACGTTTTTCTTCGCGTTTTACAAACTTTAAGGCATCTTCCACCACCCAACGGATATTGTTTAAGTTGGAAAGATCCATGTTTTCTTTGCTCCAGGTAACCACCTGTTTGATAGAATCAACATGTGTTACATCTGCTCCTGCAGCTTTAGCAGCTAAGGAAGCCCCCCCTGTATATGCAAATAAATTTAGCACACGCGGCTGAGGTGTTTGCATCATTTTTATGGATTCAAAAATGAAATCCCAATTGCTGGCTTGCTCCGGAAAGATTCCAACATGTTTAAAGGAGGTTAGCCCAAGGCGAAATTTTATCGCAGCATCGGAATGGTTGATCTTATATTGGATCTGCCACTGGTCGGGCATTTGTTTGAATTTTTTCCAGTCACCTGATGAACTGGAGCGGGAAACGAACTTAATATGAGCACGTTTTTCCCATTCGTTGTTACTTAATGCTTTGTCCCACACAGCTTGGGGTTCCGGACGAATGGTAATGAATTGTCCAAAGCGCTCCAGCTTTTCAAAATTGCCAACATCGATCAATTCATAATCCTTGAAATTCTGTGGTGTAAGTAACTGCATGGTATTTTATTTTTTTCAGATGCAAATGTATTAAAATTAATGGTTTTGTTCTATTTCAAGCCCATTTTACCAAATCTTAAAAATCCTTAAATCTTGGCAGGTTCAAGCCAAAATTTGCAAATAAAATCTATCTTTGCACCTCATTTTTAAGAATATGGAAAAAAGAGTCCGTTTACGTTTTGCGCCTAGTCCAACAGGTGGTTTACACATGGGTGGAGTGCGTACTGCCTTGTTTTGTTATTTATTTGCTAAAAAGCATGGCGGTGATTTTATCTTACGTATTGAAGATACCGACCAGACACGTTATGTGAATGGTGCCGAAGAATATATTATCAACTCATTGAAGTGGTGTGGTATTGAGCCGAATGAAGGTGTTGGTTTTGGCGATGGTCCTCATGCGCCTTACCGTCAGAGTGAACGTAAAGAATTAGGGATCTATAAAAAATATGCCGATCAGTTGATCGCTGGGGGACATGCGTATTATGCATTCGATACAGCTGAAGAGCTGGATGCAATGCGTAAGCGTCTGGAAGCAGCCAAAGTGGTTGCTCCTCAATACAATGCCGTTACACGCCAAACTATGCGTAACTCATTGACCTTATCGGAAGACGAAGTAAAAAAACTGATGGATGCAGGCACTCCTTATGTTATCCGTTTGAAAGTTCCTCGTAATGAAGAGATCCGCTTTCATGACATTATTCGCGGCTGGGTGGTTGTGAATTCATCACAGGTAGATGATAAAGTACTGTTGAAAAGTGATGGAATGCCTACTTATCACTTAGCACATATTGTGGATGATATTGAAATGCAGGTGTCGCATGCGGTACGTGGTGAAGAATGGTTACCATCTGCACCATCCCATATTTTGATCTACCGCTATTTAGGATTAGAAGATAAAATGCCATTATTGGCTCATTTGCCTTTGATCTTAAAGCCGGATGGAAATGGAAAATTAAGTAAACGTGATAAATCAGGCTTGCCGATGTTCCCATTGAACTGGTATGATGAGCGCACAGGCGAAAGTTATGTTGGATACCGTGAAAGCGGATTTTTCCCTGAGGCATTCATCAATATGCTTGCTCTGTTAGGTTGGAATCCGGGTGGAAATCAGGAGATCTTGAGCAAAGAAGAGTTGATCAATTTGTTCACATTTGAACGTGTAAATAAATCAGGTGCGAAATTCGATCCTGAAAAAACAAAATGGTTCAATCAGCAATATCTACGTAAGAAAACGGACGCTGAATTAGTGGACTTGTTTATGCCGATCGTTAAAGAAAAAGGAATAACTGCCGATGCTAAATTCGTAGAAGGTGTTTGCCGTTTGGTAAAGGAGAAGGCACATTTTATAAATGAATTTTGGGATAATGCTGTTTATTTTTTCACGGCTCCAACATCTTACGATGCTGAAGTATTGAAAAAACGTTTGAATGAACAAACCGGGAATTTTATTAAAGAAGTGGTCACTGCCTATTCAGGGTTGAATTCTTTTACAGCTGTTGAAACAGAAGCAACTTTAAAGGCGACTGCCGAAAAATGCGGTTTAGGAGCGGGGCAGGTAATGCAATTGTTCCGTGTCAGCATTAGCGGTGTTGGTGGCGGTCCTGCTTTGTTTGAAATGATCGAATTATTGGGAAAAGAAGAAGTTTTAAACCGACTTCAAACCTTTATCAAGATCAATAGTCTATAAGTGCATCATGCAAAAAACTAAGCTAAATTTATTTTTATTATTACTGTTATCTTCCTTTGTTGCATTTGCTCAAATGCCGGGAGGAGGAGGCGGTAAAATGAAGATGCCTTCTATTGGTCGTATTTACGGGAAAGTGATCGACCCTAAAACAAAGCAAGCGGTTGAGTTTGCTTCTGTTGCCTTGTTTAATCAAAAAGATAGTGCCATTGCCGGTGCATTGACTAAACCCAATGGAGATTTTTCATTAGACAATCTTCCTTTTGGAATGTTTACACTTCGTATCCGTTTTATTGGTTACAAAGCGTATGAGCAAAAAGTAATGATCAACCCGCAGAATATTGAAAAAGATCTGGGCGATATCAAAATTGAACCAGATGCTGCTGTGTTGAAAGAGATCGAAGTGTCATCCGAAAAAGCAACAATGACCATGAGTATCGACCGGAAGGTATACAACGTGGACAAGGATCTGAGCGTAACAGGTGGTACCGGTTTAGATGCATTAAAAAATATTCCAAGTGTAAATGTGGATGCTGATGGTGCTGTTACTTTAAGAAACAGTTCGGTTCAGATCTTTATTGATGGCCGTCCAACGACACTTACCATGGAACAAATTCCTGCCGATCAGATCGATCGTATTGAGGTGATCACCAATCCTTCGGTTAAGTTTGATGCCAACACAACAGGTGGGATCTTGAATGTTGTTTTGAAAAAGAACAGCAAACCGGGTTATAATGGAATGATACAGGCTGGTGTTGGTACAAACGATCGCTATAACGCAATGGCGAATATCAATATTAAAGAGCAGCCGTTTAATTTTTCATTGACTTACAGTTTTAATACGGGTCGTAATGTAAACAATGGTTTTACCACTAGAACAAATATCACTAACCCTTCACCTGTTAAATATTTTGATCAAAAAAATTTGACCTATATGACGCATGGCATGAACATGGCGAGAGCATCTGTAGATTATTATATCAATAACAGAAGTACGATCACCATAGGAGGAAACTTTACTAAAGGCTTGCACAAAACCGCTGATTTCCAAAATTTCACTTCTTTGGATTCTAATTCAGCTTTTGTTTCCGGTGGCGGAAGGATAAATGAGAACAATGGTTATTTTGATAATTATACCGGACAAATTACTTACCGCAAAACTTTTCCGAAGCCACAAAAAGAGTTAACGATTGATGCTAGCTATAACAGAGGCATTACCAATGGTGGTTATCTGTTTACTACTTACAACAGCGCTCCCGGTTTTACAGAGCCCGGACCGGAAATAGAAAAGAATGATGCAGATGGGAATAGCCATTTAGGAACTTTTCAGGTTGATTTTGCCAATCCGTTGAATGATAGTTCTAAAATTGAATTTGGATTAAAGAGTACCTATAAGCAAAGTAGGAATACCAATATCACCTCCGACTTTTCTTATACGTTTAATGATTACATATACGATTCGGTTCTATCGAATGATTATTTGATCGATGATCTGGTAAATGCCGCTTATGTTAATTACATGACAAGGGTTAGAAAGATCAATATTCAAGCCGGCTTGCGTTTTGAACAATCGTACTACAAAGGAAGCGTTTTGAATAAACCCAATCAGGATTTTTATTACAGCTACCCATCCAAGAGTTCGGATATATTTAAATCAATTTTCCCGGGAATTTATTTCAGCAGAAAAGTTGGAGAGGCAAACGAAGTTCAATTGAATTTCAGTAGAAAGATCAATCGTCCGAATTTCTTTCAGATGATGCCATTTGTGATGTTTGCCGACAGATACAATTATCGTATTGGAAACCCATCATTGGCTCCTGAGTTTGTGAATATGGCAGAGTTGAATTATAATTTTGTAAAAAAGAACATCAATTTCTTAACCTCTGTTTATGGGAAATACACCGAGGATGTGATCACCAATGTGGCTTATCAAAGTCCTACTGATCCAACTGTTCTGGTAAACACATTCATGAACGGAGATAATAGTTATTCCTATGGTTGGGAGAACACGGTGAAATTAACCTTGTTAAAGAATTTGAATGTTACGGCTAATGTTACTGCATTTTATTTAAATATCAATTACTCTACAGGGACAGGAGTAACATTAAACAACGATGGATACAGCTGGGAAGGGAAAATGACCGTTTCTTATAAGTTTCCTTTAGACATTACATTCCAGGCCAATGGAGGATACGATGCTCCTAAACCATTAGCACAGGGAAGAACCTTGGAAATGTACTATATGGACCTTTCTTTAAATAAGAGTTTCAAGCAACGTTTGACATTTGGTTTGAGTTTAAATGATGTGTTTAACACAAAAAGAAGAGGCTCTCATTACGATACCCCCGATTATATTCAGGATCTATCAAGAAGAAGAGATTCTCGTTTCCTGAAATTTAATGTTACCTGGATGTTCGGGAAAATGGATGCTTCCGTATTTAAGCGTAAGAACCAGAATAAGCGAGGGCAAAGTGGAGAGAGTACAGAAGGAATGGATTTTTAAAATTCGATTGTATGCATAAGATCATAGTTGAAGGAATAAATGTATTTGCCTATCACGGCTGTTTGCTGGAGGAGGCAAAAATTGGAACACATTATACGGTGGATGTGATCATGGAAACCGATTTTTCAGTGGCAGCCCAAACCGATGATCTTACCCAAACCATTGATTATGTGATCGTTTACAATATTGTAAAAGATCAAATGGCCATCCGTTCAAAGCTGATCGAACAGGTTGGACAAAGGATAATAGATAAGCTTAAATTAGAGTTTAAGACATTGCATAAAGTAGAGGTGAAAGTAACGAAGCACAACCCTCCAATGAATGGGAATGTGGATAAGGTAAGTATTGTTATTACTGCTTAATGACTACAAAGAAATGTTCAAAATGCGGACAAGATTTCCAATGTTCTAATGAAAAAATGGGCTGTTGGTGCGAGGATCTGTATTTAGATATTCAAACCCTGAATGAATTAAAGAAGGAATATGACAACTGTTTATGCCCTACTTGCTTGAAGGAATATAGCGAGAGAAAGCCCAAAAAATAATTGCAATATCAGTATAAAGTGTTATTTTTGTCCCGAATTTAATAAGGTCCTGTGGCCGAGTGGCTAGGCAGAGCTCTGCAAAAGCTTCTACAGCGGTTCGAATCCGCTCGGGACCTCTAAAGTGAAAAAGCAAAGGCGTGAATCTCAAGGGTTCACGCCTTTTGCTTTATTAACCAACCCCATAGCCCAACCCGTTAGGAGCCAACTGGAGCCGTTAGGAGCCGGAAATGTTTCAGGATTTGTTTCAGTGTGGCTCAAATAATGTTTCAGTACCCTATAAAATAAGATAATCACCTATACGACACTTGGTGTCGCAGCAATGACACTTTCGGCAAAATCAACTTCAAATACCACCCATTCAGTATCCGCCTTTAAGTACCCACCAGTCACCATTGCAAGTGGGTCAATCCCACCAATAGAATTATTCTCGGAAGAAAAAACCATTCTTTTTAGAACGAATCCTTCGAATTCAATCAATTTCGTAGAAGTAAGTTTATACCCATTTGTTTTGAATTGAGCATTCCATATCTTGTATGGCTCTCCTTCATCAATTGCATGAATTTGATTCATTGCAAAGTGCCACTCGTACAACACCTTCTTCCGGCCGCTCATTTGGTCTTGCTTCAAAACATGTTTGAAGTACTTGATGATTTCATCTGTTACAAAATACATTTTCTTTGTTTTTTAGTTTTTTAATTTATCTATTACCTTATTTACTTATGCGAGTTTATACGATAGTTCACAACGATTTCGCGGAAAGGAGAAAGTATTTCCAGCTATAAGCTCATATACATATCCGCTATGTGCTCCTGAGTGATTCCGATGTAGCGCCTGGTGGTTGCAATAGAGCTATGGCTGAATATTTCGCTCAAATAAACCAATGCCCGCTCACTCTTGTTGTCCGATTCGTAGATACGCTTGCCGAAAGTTTTTCGCAATGTGTGAGAGCTCGGATTCTTTACGTTCACGTTGTACTTCTTGAAAATAACTTTCAGTCTCTTGTTCACATAGCTTATTGTTACCGGCCCGCCCCAGCGGTTAGAAAAAAGATACGCAGTCTCGGAGTACGCCCCCTCAGACCTTAGTTTATTTAAACAAAGGTTGACTGCGTCCGATACTTTGGGGTTGATTGTGATTTTTCTTGATTTTCTTGTTTTCTGTTCAGTAAGAATGAACTCGTCCTTGTCGGCAATATCATTCCACCGAAGGGAAAGAAGATCCCCTATCCTTAATCCGAAGTAACAACCAACTATTATCATCAAATAATCGCGATAATGTTTGTCCTGCTTCAATCGTTGCGTTAAACCGAGCATGGTGTTCCATTCCATTCCCGAAGTTGCTGTCTGTTTCCTTTTCATAGTATTGAAGTTTATCTCGAGTATAGGCGTAAAAAGCGATAGGAAGTCCCATTTTCATTAGTGTTTTGCACTAAACAGGACAGTTAGGAAGGGTAGAAAGATTAAGGTGTTGGTTACCAAACCTATTCCCACTAATACTATAAGTGGGACAATTTCGCGCGAACTTTTCCTGGTCGTAACGGATTAAATTTTATGGAAACAATACTGCAACAAAAGCACTGGTATCGGATATATAATATGTAAAACCAAAAAACTTAGAAAATGAAAAAAGTATCAATTATCACTTCTGCTACCTATAACATCTATGATGCTAAAGGGGCGTTCGGCTGTATTGTAATCACCGAAAACAAAAAATTCAAACTGGAAGGTTGTTATTCTAACTCTTCAGTCAACCGGTTAGAGTTGATGGCTGTTATTCGAGCTCTTGAAGAAGTTGCATTGTTGTATCCCGGAAACGAAGTTCTTATTGAGCTCTGTTCCAAGCAAACCTACTTAACACTTGCCTTTTCTCCTGGTAAGCTAAAACAAAACCTTTCGCGTGGTACATCACTACCGAACTACGATTTGTGGAGCAAAATATTTGAGCTGGGTAGATTGTATCAATGGAAGACCATACCCATAAAAACGATGGCCCTCGAAGACTTTCACAAAAAAGCTGCACACGTTGCATCAGAAACTGCGCGTTTGGTGGAACCAAGAGAAGACACTGGGGCAAAGAAGAAGGTAAAGGTTACTTCAGTTCTTGATGTACCGGAGGTGCAAGAACCAATCGTTGTGAATGAGCAGCCGAGTGAACAGAATAAGATAGAATCTCAGGAAATGCGAAACGATCACCCAATAATAGAAAACAATGATCCTCCGTTTTAAATAAATATTGTCGCAAGATTGGGGGATGAGTAATCATCCCCTTTTTCATTTAACAAAAAACCCGACCATCGCTGGTCGGGTTCATCTAATAACACTTGCGTGAGATGTAGTTACACGCGGCTATGAGATGGAAAAATTGATAACTCTACATTATACTTATAGTCAATAATATGTTCCCATTAAAATTTTCTTCCAGTAGCACTTTCGTAATCCTTCTTTAGTGCATTCAGCAACTTGCCACCAAAAATGGAATTTAGATTGCCCATCTCATCATCCGTAAATATTTCATCCGGTGTACCAACAAGTGAGCGTTCGGGGAAGGTTAGAATTATTGTACCGTCTTTTGAGATGGTGTACTTAGCTGAATAATTCCCGTCATTGAAAATGTAAGAATAACTTCCCACTTCGTTTCCGTCCGATTCCAACTGGTAGTCATCAACGTTTGCCGTGCTGTTATATTCGTGGCTATAGATGACGTGACGAACCCAAGAGATTACTTTACCATCTTCATATTCGGCTAATGGATTTGAGCTGTCATTCTTTGGTGATAAGGTTGAAATCCGGTAGTATTTTATTTCTCTATTTGGAAAAACGATTGAGATAAGTGATTCATCTGGATAAAAAACCAAATCGTAAACACCGGTATCTCCAATGAATTGAGCAGAGTGAGTGTTATCTACTCGAATAGTTTGTTTGTTGAAAATGTCGCTTTCCTTTAAAAAGTCAGCTCTGAAATAAAGTAGCTGTTTCATTGATAGTGCGGGTTTTCTTTATATATCGCACTCTAAATATTAAGAAGCAGGTGATAGTAGTGAAATACCCCCATACTTTCCTAAAGGCATTGTCTGCTCGCGCAAAACCATATCCTTTCGTGAGCCCGGCTTTATATCATAAACCCAAGAAGACAAATTGGTGATCGTTGTCCCGTAAGTTGATTCCCAGCTCCCCAATGATAATTTTGTCAGGTCGTAATCTGAAGTTGGACGCTGGGCGTTGAATTGAAACTTGTATGAATCAGGAACACTTTTTCTGAATTTGTTTGACATATATCTCCAATGAAAACGATTGTCTGCGGTCCATTTAACTAATACCGTAGGGTATAAATCCATTTTTACGTACTGAAGCGCTGTGCTTAACATTGAAGTGTCGAAACGATGTGATAGGCGCAGAACACTATTAAGACCTAATTCTTTGTGTTTGTCTGCTTGTTCACGAAAAATTGTAGGTGGCATCAGCAAGTTAGCTGAGAAACAATTTGCCTCGTTTTCCACAGTTGGATTTTCAATATAATTATGGTTGCGGTCATAAGTCAAGGACTCACCAGCAAGAAGTATCTTCCTGTGCTCAGGGATGAAATAGTGACCAAGTTCATGACCAAATGATGACCTTCCTCTTAATGAAGCTGGATGGCGAATCTGGTCATTATTCAGATAAATGTGAAAAGGATAGTCAGGATCGCTACTACAAAATTCTATCATCGCCTCAAAATGATCACCGTATTGCCCATCAGAAAAAGTAAGACCTTCTCTAAGGGCTATCAATTCTGGGTTCACCCGGATTGTCTTAGAGTACTTGTCTGATATTTTTTCCGCCAAGTCAGCAATGGAGCGTTCCCTATTTCGATTCATTATTTTTTTCGTTTTTTCAACTTGTCAACCGCGCTTGATCGGTCATTTCTCATTTGGGTGAGAACTGTACTTGGAATCTTTTTCCCACTACGTGCAGCCATTGCATAAGTTTTTTCTAATTCTGCCTCCTGGGTGTCGCCAGACCCACCCTTAATGGCAGCTATGATAGCATCGGGAGTTTTGAATTTCTCTGGCATCTGAATGTCCGTGCTACCATGTAACTTTTCAAATCGCTCCACTTCTTCTTCGGTAGTTGGGAACAAGTAACCGTATTTTTTGAAAATTTGGTACAGTTCGTTCTCGAAGTTGTTGCTGTTGGATTTGCTCATAATTTCTGTTTTGAATTTGGTTGTTTTCTTTGAATTGAATTTTTGTTTGTTATTTTTTGAGTTGTTTTTTGAGATCATCTAATATCCTATAATACGTTCTGCGTATTGAATCCGACTTAATGCCGTGCTTTTCGGCAAGTCTTTTTAAGTCAGCTGAACTCACTTTTTTTTCTGTATTATACAGGTAAAGATACAAGATTTCTTTTTCCTTCTCAGGCAACTTTTCCATTACCGCTTGAAGAGTAGCAAGGTTGACATCAACTACTTCTTGTATCTCCTCGTCAGGTTGGTAATCGCGGCCCTCGTGAACACCGATTACCAGTTCAACGCCTTGGTTTTCGATTTCATTGCCCCTTATATAATCCATTAGGGCATTGTTTGCGATTTTACCGAGCCACGCCTTTATGGTTACATCGGAAATCTCCCCCTCTTTACCCTTCACAAGTAAGTCTGCTTTCAAGTAAACGCGCTTGAACACCTCCTGAAACAAGTCTTCCGCAACGGCACTATCCTTTGAGAAGTTGGAACATACTCTATATGCAACATTCCATACATACCTGTGAAATCTATAATAAAACTCGTTGAACGCCTGGTCACCATTGACCTTATCGTTCTTCGCATTTGAAATACCTTTCAAAATTGAAAGGTTCTGTTCGTCTTTTAACGGACGCTGAAGCTTAGCTGGTGTAAATTTTTCCATTCGCTACTGAAGTTATTTTTTGATTTGTTATTATTCATACTTCCTCCTTTTTTATACTAAGACGGGCAACCGTGACAAGGTTCCTTTCCCCATCCTAAATTTCAGGATAATTTCCTGATAAACAAAGAGATAATTTTCCCATGGCTACGTGTCAAAATATGGTTTCCCCATAATATTAAAGACGGGTGACCGTGACACCCTATTGCTGCTTTGCATTCATATAATAAAACATTCTGAAATCAATTTGCTCATTATTTGCTGTCACAACTTTCCGTCTTTATATGTGGACGCATTCGTAATCAAAACAGTTAGTCACGGTACTGCGTCTTTAGTGTTGAACCCAAATAATTTACAAAATGGAAAAAGAAAAAGAAATCATCGATGTTGAAGAGTTTGCTAAAGCAGGCAAAGAAGTACCTAAAGGCAAACGCTACCAAATCAGAATTGATCGCGAGAAGTACATCGTGAATGTTGAGTGTATGACTGGCAGAGAAATTCTACAATTAGCCGGTAAAGTACCGGTTGAGAAGTTCCAATTGAATCAAAAGTTAAAAAGTGGCGAAGTCAAAAAGGTTGGTTATGATGAAAAGGTTTGCTTTACTAAGCCCGGTATCGAAAGATTCATGACATTACCATTAGATTCGACAGAAGGATAACCTTGTAAAAAAAATCTTTATGCAAAGACAATTTCATTTGCCTGAAGCAGACACGGAATATCTTGACTCTTTAGGATTTCAATGGGAAACAATTCAATCTGGCGGGAATTGGGTACTTATTCATAGGTACCCATTGCCTGCGGGATACACAGTGCCTGAAGTATCAGTTGCATTGCGTATTGACCCCGGTTACCCGTCAAGTCAAATTGATATGGCTTACTTCTCTCCACATGTTTGTCGAGCTGACGGCAAACCAATCGGTGCGTTGGCTCCTCAGGATATTGGAGGCGTACAATATCAAAGATGGTCAAGACACCGGACGCCAGCAAATCCCTGGAGGCCTGAGCTTGATAATATTTCAACCCATCTGCTTTTAGTTAACCATTGGCTGGAACGAGAGTTTCAACTTAGATAAAAAATATGAATTACGAATTAAGTATATCCGGCCTCCACTACAAACAGCTTAAAACGCACCTGTTTCCAGGTGACGGAAAAGAAGCCGTTGCAGTTGCAATTTGTGGGGGCCATTCCGGCAATGGCTACAGCAAGTTGTTAGTTCATCAACTGCTACTCATTCCATATAAGGATTGTGAAATTAGAAAACCTGATTTGGTTCAGTGGTCAACAGCGTTGCTAAACCCGATTTTGGAAACTGCATCAAAAAAAAATATGTCCGTTGTGAAATTTCATAGCCACCCAACTGGGTATCCTGAATTTTCAAGAACAGATGATATTTCTGATACTAATTTGTTCTCTTCTATTTTTGGTTGGATTGACGATATTGATGTACACGGCAGCATTGTAATGTTACCTGAAGGTGAAATGTTTGGCAGGATTATTCATCCCAATTTGAAATTTACGGAAATGACAAAAATTTCAGTAGCCGGAGATGATATTAAAATTTGGCACAACGAGTTATCGAAAACAAGCTTATCTGAATTTTCGTTGAGAACCAAACAAACTTTTGGTGAGGGAACAACTGCATTACTAAGGAAAATGAAAGTGGGTGTTGTTGGCTGCTCTGGTACCGGAAGCCCAACTATAGAACAACTTGTTCGATTAGGTGTTGGCAAAATTGTACTGATAGATCCTGACATTGTAGAAGAAAAAAATCTCAATCGGATTTTAAATACTAAAATGAAAGACGCGAGGCAAAAACAATTAAAGGTTGATGTTTTGCAACGAGCTATTTCCGAAATTGGGCTTGGAACTGAAATTGAATCGTACTCAAAAAATATTTTCGAATCATTGGACGCAATTAACTCCTTAATATCTTGCGATGTAATTTTTGGGTGTGTTGATTCAGTAGACGGCAGACATCTGTTAAATCAAATTTCAACATTTTATCTCATACCATATTTTGATATTGGTGTAAAAGTAATTGCGGACGGTTCTGGTGGAGTAAATCAAATATGCGGAAATATTCATTACATTCAACCAGGCGGTAGTTCATTAAAGAGCAGGAATCTCTATACAGGTGAAGAGTTGAGATCAGCCGGATTGCAACGAACAAATATTAAAGCATATAATGAAGAGAAAGAAGCTGGGTACATTGTAAATGCACAAGTAAATAGTCCAGCAGTAATCAGTCTCAATATGTTTGCGTCCAGTATTGCGGTTAATGAATTCCTTGCACGAATTCATCCTTATAGAAATGATGATAATGAATCCTCTGCTATAGTGCGCTTTAGTTTGTCAGACAGTTATATGCAGAGAGAGGTCGATGGTAATCCAGATTCGTATCTTCAAAAATTTATTGGTAGAGGAAATATAAAACCATTATTAAACATGCCAGAACTTAGTTAACGGTGACCAAATTTAAAGAATACTACCACAGCTCAATCTCCTATCGTTATGTCGAAGACGTACCGGAAGGACAAATAGAAGAACGCGTAATTTACATTGTTGGGGAAAATAAATTCTACTGGTGTCTTGTGTTTAAATGTCCTTGTGGATGCAATGATGTTATCCAGCTTAACTTATTAAAACGAAGCTCCCCAAGTTGGAAATTTTATATTAGGAAGAGTTTAATCACAATCTATCCTTCCGTTTGGCGCCAGGTAGGGTGTAAAAGCCACTTTATTATCCGGAAAAGTAAAGTCATAATGGTAAAGGAATACTACAGAAGAAGCGGAACCGATCGTAAAGACGAGAAATAAAATATAACTTACCCAGCCACTGGCCAATCTTTAAATTGACCTTCGGCTTGTTCCATTATTTCTTGTAATATTTTATTCAAGGCTTCTATATCAACTTTACCACGTAATTCTTTCTTAACTGCTAAGCGTATAGCCGCTTTTGCGTCTTCCTTTTTAGTCC
The DNA here is from genome assembly GCA_016786925.1 of Bacteroidia bacterium. GTDB lineage: Bacteria > Bacteroidota > Bacteroidia > 2-12-FULL-35-15 > 2-12-FULL-35-15 > 2-12-FULL-35-15. Next base: position 26,378 of record JAEUTU010000076.1, on the reverse strand, counting down.
AGTCAATTTCAAGATTATCTTTCACTGCTTTACATACTGCGTGAACTACATCCTGAATAGGGCCTGCTTCTTTTATGATTTCTTTCTTTGCATAAATAATATCGTAGAAGGCAAGTTCTTCATCCGTAATCCCTAATTCCTGCTGGCGCTTTTCTTCCTCCTGCATGTCTTTTGCTCGCTCCACTAATTCAAGTATTGTCGTGTATGAATCAATAGCGTTTTTGTGATATTGGTCGATCACTTTTTCAATCTCTTCTCGAAGGGACGTGTATTTCTTAATGTTCTTGCGCAAGCGCAATGCGATTTCTCCTTTAAGAATATTACGCATTAACTCAATCTTCAAAGCCAATCCGCTCTTTGCTTCTTTTGCTCCTAATAAGAAGTCTTCATTCAATATTGAAACATCAGGTTTTTCAATACCTGCCATTGCAAACACATCAATTAAATCTTCTGACTCGATACTTTGAGAAATCAAATCTCTAATTTTTTTCTGATTATCCCTTTTGCCTACGACAACGGATTTAGCTTTACGGACTGCGGCCGATACGTGTTGAATATAAATTATATCAAGCGCGAACTGTGCTATCTCTTCTCGGCTTTTTACTATACTCACTAAACCGGTCAATTTCTTTTCATCCTTCATAAACTCATCGGCCAATGAATCTGTTTTTAGGATTTCGTTTGCGCCTTTATTGATGAGCATCATCTTATCACCTGTTGTTAAAGCCTTCCAGCGACTGTAATCAATATTCTTGGGGAGTTGTCCTTTACATTTGTCTAATTGAGAATAGAACATTTCCAGTGCCTGCTCAATATCAATCTTGGTTTCACCACGACCACCGCTACCGGTATACTTCTGTGTTGCTGATTTTAATTGATCACCTATACCAATGTAATCTACAATAACACCGCTTTGCTTATCAGCGAACACCCGGTTAGCACGTGCAATGGCCTGCATAAGGTTGTGGCCGGTCATTACCTTATCAACATACATAGAATTGATGATAGGCGCATCAAAGCCGGTTAACCACATGTCGCGCACAATCACAATTTTTAATGGGTCATCCGGATTTTTAAATCTTTTCTTTACCGCTTCAAATTGGTCTTTTGTTCTGATGTGTTCTTTCCACTCAGGCGGATCCTTTGAAATATTTGAAGTAATGATAACAGCGATTTCAGGACAGCCTTTTAATTTCTTTAAAGCATCATACATCTTCACGCAATTCCTTCGGCTCATACAAACCACCATGGCTTTACCGTCAAGTGTTTCAGTCCTTTTGGTGAAATGGCTTAATATATCTTCCGCTATTTTGCTTACGCGATCATCCGAACCTGCTGCATCTTCAATTGCTGCCCATTTTAAGAATTTCTCCGACCCAGCATTTTCTTCCAATTCATTTACTTCTTCATCTATGTTTTCGTTCGCCAAATGTAGCTTTGCTAAACGCGGCTCGTAGTAAATCGGAACGGTTGCACCATCTTCAACTGCTTGCTTAATATCGTAGGTGTGTATTACGTTACCGAATAATTCCTCTGTATCGGCATCTTTCTTGTCAACCGGTGTGCCTGTGAAACCGATGAATGAAGCACTTGGTAAGGCAGTTCTTAGGTTCGCTGCGTATCCATCTAACAAACCATACTGGGTACGGTGCGCTTCATCCGCTATCACGATTATGTTTTCTCTATTCGACAAAATTGGATGAGTGATTTCTCCATTATCCTTTTTTAACCTGAATTTTTCAATAGTGGTAAATATTACCCCACCAGCATCCCGGTCTAATAATCTTCGTAAATCATCTGTTGTGTCTGCGTGCTGCACATCACCAACAATGTCTTTGCATAATACAAAGTTCTCGTAAAGCTGAGTATCTAAATCATTACGGTCAACCTGAATAACGATAGTTGGATTTTTAAGTTCAGTTAATTGACGAAGTATTCCGGTATAGATTGCCATTGAGATACTTTTACCCGAACCCTGCGTATGCCAGATAACACCAATACGTCCGTCACCAATAGGTTTGATTGCTTTTTTCGTTCTATCCACCGCGAAGTTCACTCCAAAGTATTGGTGATACTTTGCGCCCTTCTTTATTAGCGAACCATTGTGATCTTCAAAAAAGATAAAGTGCTTTAGGTAGTTTAATAATCTATCCTTCGGAAACAAGCCATGCAATAATGTGTGCAACTGAAAATCATTCTCATCAACTATTTCAATTCCGTTGATAGATTTCCAAGGTGCGTACCATTCCATGTTAGCCGGATACATTCCATGTTGTGCTGTTTTACCATCACTAATAATTGTGAGGGCGTTATACTCAAAAAGCAAAGGTATATCCTGTTTGTAATGTTGTATTTGATTATACGCTTCGTTCTCTGTTGTGTTATGATCGAACCAATTTTTAAACTCAAAAACAATAAGCGGTAAACCATTTATGTAAATAAGTAAATCAGGAATCCTGCGATTACGACCAACAATTTCTAATTGGTTAACGCAGGTGAATGTATTGTTCTCAGGAGTTTCAAAATCTATTGGATAAACGTGTATTGCCTTTTCTTCTCCTTTTACCTTGTAGCTAATATCAATACCCTTGGTTAGCTTTAAATGAAAATCTCTGTTCCTATAATCTAAATCTGCTCCAGCATTATTTATGAGCTCTTTTACAACTTCTTTAATTTCTTCTTTTGGGAGATTGGCATATTTCTTTGCAATGAACGCGTACAGTTCACTTTCAATCACAACAGAGCGAACATCACGTTCAATATCTGAGCCTGGCTTATATTCATAACCCAATTGCTCTAACCATTCAATGGCAGCCTTTTCAATATGATATTCTTTCAAATCTGTCATACTATTTCTTTCAAAGCTTTATCTGCGTCTTTAACTCGAATTTCTCCACTGATGAGTTTAGGTAATAAGTAATCTCGAACAGCTTCAAGATTTTGGTTCTCGACCATATTTTGTTCAATTAAAGAATATAATTCCTTTAATCTATCTAAAGCAGAACTCACCAAACGGTGTTCCAAATCAGGAACAACGACTACCGTAGAACCAATTACGCCTAAACTTAAATTAGCTTGTACAGACTCAACTACATTAGAAAACAATTGTTCACGAATAACGTTGTTTTTTAATGATTGCATCAAATAAATTGGTGATACCAATGTTTGGTTCGCCCTTACAATTCCGATTGCTTGATTAGTATTAGCGGGCAAAATATATTCTGGGACAATCGCTATTCTTCCAATTGTTCCTGCAATAGTTATTAAAACATCATCTTTTAAGATCTTAGAACGCTTCAGAAGATTGTCTGTCTCATCATCTATGTATGCGAATTTTGATGTTAGAAAACTTCCACTTTCCGTTATAGATTCCACTTTAATAAAGTTAACACCAGTTTGAACAAACTGCTTCTTTAACGTGGTTGGCGTAGTTCCCTTAGTAATCACCTCTGTTATATCTTGTAGTTTTTGTGCCTTCCATCCCTCCGGTATCATCCCCAATTCACTCTCAATAAATTTCCCATTTTTAAACGGCCCAAAATCTATAAACCAATGCTTGTATAAAGCATTGGCCATTTCTTCAAGTGTTTTATTCATTTGATGATTGAGTTCAATTTTGTCATCAAAGGCTGAGAGGATTTCTGCGATAGCTTGTTGTTCGTAAAGTGGGGGTAAATCTAACTCCAAACTACCTACCTCTTCTAAATTTATATTTGGCTGTGCAGATTGTGCAGACATATTATTCACGAATCGCACAGTATCTGGCATTCGCAAAAAGAGCTGTACAAATTTTGGGTCGGCTAAAGTTTTATTTAATCTTATTATCGCGAGGGCCTGATTTGTATTGGCAGGCAACATTTCCGGTTTTACAATTCCAGTCTTCCCTAAAAATATACCAGCCATCGAGAAAAGTATATCGTCCTTTTCTAACTGAGATCGCCTCAACTTTTCATGTGTTTCTTCATCAATATAAACGAAAGTGGAAGTGTCTATTCTACCTTCATAGCTAACAGCTTCTGACTTAATATAATTTATACCAGAATCCAAAAACTTACCACCCACGGTTGAAGGTGTAGTTCCTTTTGTAATTTTAGTACTTAAATCACCAAGTCTATATTTCTTCCACGTACTAAGCATACTTCTTTTCTTCTTCTAATAATTCATTCATTTTCAATGCTACTTGAGATTTCGCTAACTCAATTCTTTTTGTGCCTGTTGTGTGTACCCCTTCTTGTTGCAAATATTTGCTATATGAATCCGAAGAATATCTCATTATGTAAATCATAAATAATTTAATCGCTTCATTCTTCCACTCTGTAATATTAGACTCTATGCCTGCATTATTATTTATATTTTGACAAACAGCTGTAAGATCTTGCCAAATGCAATGTATTATTTCAGCTTCTCTAATAAATGTATTCTCAAACAATACTAATTCAAGTTCCATGAAAGATCGAGTTAAATTTATTCCGTTACCAAATGGATTTTCAAATGTGTAATCCAATTTGGTTGGCTTGCCAGAGACAACACGCAATGCACTAATGTAAGAATGACATAGTATTCTTAATTGCCTTAACCGCGTATCCTGTAATACTAACTCTTCAACATAATTTTCTGTTTCATTTTTCCATCGCTTTAACTCTTCAATAGTGTACTTTGTGTCTTCTGTGTCTACTATCTTATGACAAACTTTACATAGCCATATTCCATTCTCAATTTTTCTATAATCCGACTCCTTAAGTTTTGGGTCGTGTCGTGGACCAAATGCCCCAACAATGTGTCCAGCATCTCCAATCCTGTTTGATTTAGCACTGTTTTCATGTGGCTTAATTGCCAATCTTCTACACTGAGGATTGCTACATATAAAGGCAACGCGTTCACTAAGTATACGTTTAGTGGTGTCGGTGAAATCTCTGTACTGCCTCTTATTCTTCATTTAGTACTTACTTCAATGCCAAATTTTTATTATACTATACTTTTTAAATTCCTTTCGATTCGCTTTTGCAATTCGTTACTTTCCGAAAACTGTCGCATCAAATTTGTTTTTAATTCATTCATTCGTTCTTCAAAAGGTACATCATCCACTTCGGCATCTTCACTGCCAACATAAATCCCAGGTGTGAGTTTGTAATCCTGTTTTATCACTTCATCAATCAAAGATGATTTTGAGAACGCTTTTACGTCTTCATACTTCCCTTTAATATTTCTCCACTCATGGTAAGTATTTGCTATACGTTCTATCTCTTCATCTTTCAATACACGCAACTTACGATTCACCATTTCACCTAACTTACTTGCGTCAATAAAAAGAATTTCATTTTTACGTTCGCGGTGTTGTTTATTGCCTTTGCGGGTTTTACTCAAAAAGAAAAGACAAGCCGGAATACCCGTTGTGAGAAATAACTTATCCGGCAAACGAACAATACAATCAATCATCCCTTCATTCACCATAAACTCACGCACGTTGCGTTCGCCCTTGTTGTTGGATGTCATAGCACCATTCGCCATTACAATGCCCGCATTACCATTTGTGCTTAAGTGGCTCCATACAGTTTGAAACCACATGTAATTAGCATTGCCATCAGTAACAACCGGATCGTTTGAATCAGGTATCTTGAATAGACGCGGATCGTTCTCCGGCAAGTCCTCAGGATGCCATTGGCTCACATTGAAAGGAGGATTCATGATGATGTAATCTGCTTTCAGGTCAGCTAACTTATCTTGTAATAAAGAATCACCCAACTCCAATTGAAAATTCAAATCACGTAAAGCCAAATTCATTTTTGCTAAGCGTAGCGTACCATCATAACGTTCTTGTCCGTAAATAGCAATATCCTTCTTCGTACCACCATGCGCGTTAATGAACTTCATTGATTGAACAAACATTCCGCCACTACCACAAGCTAAATCGGCAATCTTGCCTTTCAATGGTTCTAACATCTCAACAAGCAAGCGTACAATACAACCCGGGGTAAAGAATTGACCGGCACCCGAACCCTCAGCAATAGCAAAACGCCCTATGTAATACTCGTAAATGCGGCCTAACACATCACTTTCAGGATTGTACTTTTCTGAAAACTTTTGATTTGAGAACAGATTGATTAGTCCCGTGGTTTGCTTTGCAGTTAACTGACTCTTCACAAATATCCTTGGCAAAATCCCTTTCAATTCAGGACGATATTGTGATATTGTAGTTTCCAATAACTCAAAGGCATCATCAACTTTCACTTTAATGTCATCTTGTTCTGCGTTGTCTTGCAAATATTGCCATGTTGCTTTTTCAGGAATGATATAAGTGTTCTTAGAAAGATATTCATCTGGATCATTAACGATAGCTTCAATCTCTTTTTTGTTTTTGGTATAGTAGGATGACTTAGGTTCGTTAACCAAACCCATCAACTCATCTCTACGAACTTCATAACGCTCACTCATGTGCTTTAAGAAAATCAACGAAAGAACATAATCCTTGTATTGATTTTCTGCAACCGCACCACGCAATTCATTTGCAACGCCCCATAAATCTTTTTCAAAATCTATGTCTGGCTTTGGTTTCGCTATCTCTTTATTCTTCTTCGCCATACATTAAGCCTTTAATTTTTCTTCAAATAGTTTTACTGCACGCAAAGCCATTTTTTCATTTTGTACTTCTAAAGAAATTTTGTCCGCAAGCCATGCAGTCATTAAATCATTCTCATTCAAACGATATAGCTTGGCAAGTTTTACAACCTGTTCTTTGGTCGGGCAACGCTCGCCTCGTTCAAATTTGCTAATGAGAGCTTGATCAACATCGAGTTCGGAACCAACATGACGTAATAGCCATCCCTTTTTTTCACGCTCATTGCGAATAATTTCACCTAAGTTATTCATTGGACATTTTTTTATTTGACACAATTAGTCCAAAGATGGAAACTTTTAGGAGTTTTCCAAAGGAAAAACTGCTCCAAATTTCAACATTTGGGGCCTCGATGTAAGATTATCGGCAAGAAGGTATTAAATGATTGACTTCCTGGTCTCACCCAGAGCTCGCAGGTGAGTTATTATGAGCCAATAGTATAAGATTAAGGGCTGGAATATTTGGATTCTCCTGAGGGGTTCAGGAAAGCTGGAGTATTTGTGTTGCTTTCAAAGGAAAAAAGAAAGGGAGTCTCTTTAGAGACCCCCTTTCACCATGGCAAAAGTACCTCTCTACTTGATGGTGTACTTCAGCTCCTTCCTTGCGACAGCTATTATTTTTTCTATTCGTTCCTTAGTGAACTGGTTGCTGATTGCTACAACCGAATCGCGTAGTTTTACTTCATCCTCCGGTTTTATGAAAAAGCGTTGGCGTTCTTTACTGAGCTTCTTTGCTTCAGCAATCGGCTTAATAAGGCCATAAGGAGGAACCACATTGTTTTCGGGGTCGAAAAGCTCAAGTGCACCTTTCAAGCTTAATCTTTTGTCTTTGGCCGCCTGAGCGATAATGGCATGAGCAAGTCTTCCTTTGTTGTACTCAATTCCATTGAATTTGTACTTAGTAAGATCCCTTTTACCTTGGTTAGATTTAACTAAGGTTGATTTTGAAGAATCGTTTTTTTCACCCACTTCCTGTTTCTTCTCGGGTAGTTCTTTCTTCCCCTCACTAATAAGTGAGTATGATTTTTTACCCTCCGATTCATTTAGTTTCACTTTTCCGGCTTTTATCATACTGGCCATGATGGAATAAATTTGAACGAAAGGCAGTTTACCTTTTGTTGCGTAGTTGATTTCCTGTGCCGTTACAGTAGCTTTCGCGGCAAGCATTTCATTGATTTTTGATTTGGCATCTTCTGTTTTCATTGTAATTCTTTTTTAAGGTTAAACAATAGTATCATATATCGAGTGTAGAAGATTTCCGTGAATCGACTGTGGAAACCGAAGGAAAAGTTGCTAACGGAAACGAAAAGAATTGGTTATCAATAGTTAGGAAATACAAAATACTGAACAAAAACGCAAAATTCTATTGGAAATTCTCAGCTATATTGATAGTTTTGGAACTATGAATACAAACGAAAGCCATCTCGCAAAGAGCCTACTTTCTCATTACGAAAGTGAATTGAGGCTAACGTATTCTTACTTACCGAACAGCTATTCTGAAATCGAGAAACAATTACTTCTTTTTTACAGCAACAAAGAGAAGCATCAATACTTATCAGACGAGTATAAGAAATGTTTATCGGAACTCAGAGAAGCAAAATTACCAGAGGAAGTTACTGTGGAATATTTAATTTCAAGCAAAGCAAAATTGATTGAAAAGGAAATTCACAAAATCGTTCAAGCTACCCCAAATGCGTTTGAAGACACAGCACACGAACTCGTGTTTAGAAGTTTCATTACCTGCTGCAATGATTTGAACAGTGAGATAATTGATCTTGAAAAGAAAATAAATGACGCTGCGTCTGTAGATTCAAAATATATTGAAAGTCTTATTTGTGATATTGAGGAGTCCGTAGATTTACCTTTGGCCGAATTAAATAATTCAATCAGTAAATATTCGAAGAATGAATATGTAGATCAAGAAATAATCATTAACAGTGATACTCTCGGGTCAATATTTGAAAGGATTAAACCAGAACTACTGAACCGATTAGAAAATAATTTCCCTGCTTCTTCACACAATAATTTATACATCAAGGCTGATTTGTCAGTACGGTCAGAAAAAGTAGTTGACAACAGGAGAATAAATTTAGAAGGATTTCTGAATTTGATTTCTGACATTAAGAAATATTCACAAGAGCAACTCGAAAATCTTCAAACAAAGAAGGAATACACAATACTAAATTCATTCTTGAATTCCTCAGCCGATTTATCGGCTTTGATGTTGATTAAAAAAAGAGATGGATTTCTGGCTACACTCGAAAACATAACTGACAATACTGAGGCTTCACAGAAGGAAGATATTAGGTTTTTGAAAGCAGTGACAGGGTACAGCTCAGAATTTTTTGAAGACTTGGGAGCACGCCTTTATAGGGCAGGATATATTGACAAGCAAGTTACCGAAGTGCAATTCGCTAAGGTTTTTTCTGGGGAGAATGTGAAGAAGAAAATCAACTGGGTTGGCCCTCGTGCTAAGGCGCCAATGCTATATCTAATGTATCTGTTATTTGAGAAATATAAAATTGTTGAATATCCACCCCAACCTTTTCCAAGACTTGTAAATAGTTTTTTATTAGACAATGAAATAATAGAACGCGATACAAATGCACACGATGTGCTGAGATCGAGTTACAAAAAGATAGCGAAAGGGAAGTATCCTGGAAAAGATACCCGAGCAGCTATTGACAAAATAGTTCAAAGCACACTTGCATCATATAAATAGTCCTCACTTTTTTGTTTGAATTCTTTAAAGCCCTTGTATTTACAGGGGCTTTTTTCATTTTACTCCTCACTTTTAAAGTGTAGAAGTGAGTACCACTGATTTCTTCATAAAACCCTATATGAAGAATAAAATAATAAAAATAGTGGGGTTAAATCTTCTGCACGCGCACCCTACGAACATCGAAACTTACCAGGTAAGTAATGTAGATGGTTTAGCAGAAAGTATCAGTGAAATCGGATTGAGGTACAATCCGATTGTAAATCAAGAAATGGAAGTTCTATCCGGTTGGCGAAGGGTACTTGCACTTAAGAAACTTGGCTTTACAGAAGTTGAAGTTGAAGTGGTTAATATTCCGAAGGAATCTGAACCTTCATTTATTGTGAATACAAACTCTCAACGCCAAAAGTCAACTCTTGAGATTTTTCGTGAGATAAAGATTCTAAAGAGTTTTTGGCTTAAAAAGTCTGGGACAAGAACTGACCTTCAAAATGACCTTTCGGAAGAAGAGAAAATGAGCACCCGACAAAGGATTGCAAACGCAATTGGAACAACAGAAAGTACGGTTCACAAGATTGAAACCGTAGGTGACAAAAACATCGGCTTCTTGACGTTGGTGGATAATGGTTCTATCAATAGTTTGCATGAGGCATACGAAGCGTGTAAAGCGGAAAAACCTAAGCATGAGCTTGAGGTGGAAGAGATCGATCTTACCGAAATCAAAGAATGTAAATATTGCGGTTGCACACCTAAAAGAATCGATGATGATGGTAACGGAAACTTAATCTTTAAAAACGAAAGTCATGGAAAATAACAAAGACATACACCCAACACTTAAAACATTGATTACAGCAATCACTTTATTCAGTGGTGCCGGAGGAGGTACACTTGGCCTGCTTTACAACTACATCAAGGAGCTATTAGCGATTGATAATTGGCCTGTGTCTCAAAAAGTGTTTGAGCACAACTTCAAAGATGAACGTTACATTCCTTTCTGGTTGGCTGATATATTGTCTCTTAAGGCAGATGATATTCTGCGAAAAATTCTAATGATGCCGAAGGAGCTGGGGATCATGCTTCTTTCTCCACCCTGTCAAGGGTTTTCAGTAGCTAAAGGGAAGATTGATCCGCTTGATCCACGCAATCTTTTGTTTCTGCACAGCATTGAACTAATATCCGGTGTGTTGCCACGCTGTTTTATTATAGAAAATGTGCCAGGCATGGGCGATGATCGCAATATTGCAATATTCAATGAGATTAAGTTGCGCATCATGGAGAAACTTGGGCCTCATTATGAGGTGAGATGTTTCAAGCTGTTAGCATTGAACTATAACACGCCTCAAAAACGTTACCGCTACATTTTTATTGGATACCTGAAAGAGTTTGGTGTTGTACCTAAGCCGCCTGCTCCGCAGTACGAGAATGTATCGGATTTAAGAATAGTTGATGTTACACCTGAGATAATTGGTGTAAAGGTTGGCCAAGCTAAGAAAACTATCAAGTCAAACGAGCAGTACATGACAACAAGAACGGCATCGGGTGAGGTCATCACTTACGAAGACGGGCAAGAAACCACCTTGAGCGTTAAGCAAGATTTGAAATTCTCAACATTCCCCGATTGGTATGAGATACCATCGGATATTAAGGATAAAGATGCGCACAAGCTATGTGGTAATACAATTCCGCCTGAATTTATGAAGGCAATCGTTGCACAAATATTAAAACAAATAGGAGATAAACTTTAAAACAACATGCCGGGGGCAATATAGCTCCCGGCTTATTAAAAACTTAAAAACAGAAAGTCATGAAAAATTTAAACTCAAATCAAACAGCTCAAGCAAAAATATCTTTGAAAGATTTCAAAAAACTATTGATAAACGGTACTATTGGTCACCATCTAACTGAGCGAAGTGCAAAGAACTACGTTTCACTACTTAATATGGTAATTCACAGATGCTGTAACTCCGAAAGGGAGTTTTTATCATACACTTCTGCAGAGATAGAAATCTTAATCGATATAATTGAGGGTGATGGCGCAAAAAAGCTTGGGATTTGCAATAACACATTTAAGGCAATCATTTCCGCAATGAACTGTTATCGAAACTATTTAAACTACAAACATCAAGGAATTACAGTAATTGGTAAAAAATCATATAAAGTACAGCCGAAATTTAAAGCCTGTAACAACAACTGTAAATCGTTTCTGTGGAAATTACTGAACGCGTTGGGGCTTTTGAAATACATTTAATACCCAGGCATCGCAGACGTAGCAAGGATTCAAGGGTTGGTTCACCAAATCTTTGAGTATATGCTGTGCAGGCGACACTCGTAGCGAAACTTACCGTCTCGCATGCTAAATGAAACGGCTATAAATTACTTTTCGCTCGAACGCGGGCTTCAATTCCCCCAATTTAATTTTCTCTACTTCAAGTTGAAGAAATTCTGGTAAATCCCTTTGGGAACTATAGCTTTCAATCTTTTTTAACAGGGCGCGGTAACATTGGTCAAATTTCTTGGTGAGCGAAAGGCTAATAATAATTGTTAGAAAATATTCGACTGCTTCATCCATCAAGTACGGTCTCCCCAGCCAGTTGAAATAATTAGAAAATTGTTCCTTCAAAAATAGTACATAATCCGAATGGTGACGTTCGAGCAACCTAATAGATTTTTCTTTAGCATAATTCTTGTACTTGAACTGTTGCAGCTCAGGTGCAATTTTGCCGAAGGATAGTGTACATTGAAGAATTACCGCGTCAAAATTTTGTTTTACTGCGTCCGCATTAACATTTTCCATTCCCCAATCAGGCTTTGTAAAGCGATAAAAGTGAAGGGAAACGAAGTCGGTGTCCCCTTTTACGAGCAGAATAATTTCTTTCATCCCGTAACCCATCACAAGGGTTCCGGCAAGTCCTTCATTTGTCATGGTATTTTGATTTAAAAGGGTGACGGTGTTCCGATCACCCTGATTTGATTATTTGATTGCGTTCTGCTTTTATTTCTTACATCTTGCTTAGTTTTAGTTTCGCCAATTTTTATCCGTTTGATGTTTGGAATAAGCGAGTATAGACGAAAATATGAGGTGATTTGCGAAATTTTCCTGCAAACGAAAAAATATTTCCGTAGAACATTAGTTAAATTAAACCAAGGATGTTTTAAGATTGGCTCACCGGATCTTTCATTAGTTGGTGAGCAAGGGTAGAAACAGCGCTCTTCTTATTCAGCCTTGCAGCCACATCAGAAAGTTGCTTTCTCGTCACCTGGGCGTATATCTCAGTAGTCTTCATATTGGTATGCCCCAAAAGAGTGCTCACGGCCTTGATGTCAATTCCCTGCTCAAGCATTATAGTAGTTGCAAACGTATGACGAGCCACGTGATGGGTAAGTTTTTTTTGCAACCCCACAATTTCACCTATGAGTTTTAGATTGAGATTTACTTTCTGATTACTAATACGAGGTAAAACGTAACCCTTCACCTCATATTTGTTAAGGTATTTCAAATATATCTTCTCCGCTTCCACAAGCAAAGGAATATGTAAGGGGTCGTCTGTTTTATCCATGTCAATAGTAATCCAATAGTTGCCATCATCATGTAAAGCTACTGCCTTTGATTTCAATTTTTGCGCATCAGAAAATCGCAGGCCGGTATAAACAGAAAACATAAAAATATCCCGTACCCTGAGCAATGCAGGATTTTCTCCCAAGTGGTGATTCATCATAAGCTTAATCTCGTCACTTGTCAAGTGAACCTTTTTTGTTCTTACGTGCTTAATTCTAAATCCAACGAATGGGCTCTTTTCTATGAGCTCCTTACGCAAGGCATTATTCATGACAACCTTGAGCTTGATGAGATAACGGTTAGCAGTATTTCTTTTCATTGCCCTACCAAGCTGTGTATTTTCGGTACTGAGTAGGTATGTTTCAAATCTATCGAGAAGATTTCTGTTGACCGATTTGAGTGGAACATCTGTTATGCCCATTGACTTAAAAAAGCTTGTCAGGTGGTCACGGGTGGCTCTGAAATGCTGAACAGTTGGCGGTGAGTAATCCTGTGATTTAACTGAAATCTCAGCGATGAACTGGTCAATGAATTTTAATAATGTTGTTGCAGAAAGTGTTGGTCCTTTACCAATCATCTTGTTCCGAATCATCTTTGCGGTTATGATCAAACCTGAATATTTTAGTTCTTCGTATTCCTTTTCAATTTTTCCTTCTACTTCCGATAGTTTGTAATTCAGGTGAGAGAGCTGCCGAGAGTTTGGTAAAAACCTGCCTGCCTCAATATCCCAGTCCTCAGGCTTTACTGTTAGGTGCAGAGAAAATTCCGTTTTCGCTCTGTTCATTACAATTCTGCAATAAACAGGGTATTCCTCTTTTTTGATTTTCGGATATTCGTATAGAAAGAATTTGACCGAGTACGGTTGTCGTTCACCAAATTTAATTTTCATCGTAGCCTTTCATTTTCGTTTAAAATGTTCTCAAAGTCCTTGAGCCGATAGTGCTTGGGGCGGCCACTAATGGTTGAGTAGGATATTCTATTCGCCTTTCGCAATTCGTACAAGCTTGATTTACTCAACCCTGTTACTCTCATTGCTGTTTCCTCATCGACCCACTCACCAATAGCGTTGCGCTCATTCATCATTGCATTTAAAAGAGAGATGGCCTCCTTCATTTGCATTTCAATCATGGCAAGACGTTGTTGCACTATCATCAACTCGTGACTTTGATTCATAGCGAGTGTAATTATTTATTTTTTAAGAAAATTTCCATTCAAAAGAATCTACTTCAGTAATATCGGTGATGTTGTATTTCTTTGCTTTTATTTTTTCTACGATTTTCTCAGTGATAATATCAATGTGGTGTCCACCCTTTCTCCCTTTACTTGCAGTATATTTTATTATTCCTTTTTCACGTAATGCCTTTATTGTCTCAGCGAACTTCTGCCTTTTCATACAGACCGAAAACTCAGTATAGTGTACTCTCACTGTTATTTTATGAAACTTATTGTTCTTCGCATACAACTCTTCATACTTCATAAAAATCACTCTAAGTAATTCACGTTCGTAAATGTTATTTCCCAATTCACCTATAGCTATTAGCAAATTCGATGGGGCGTACCATTTCTTTAACCAGTATTTGTCCATATCGGATTCAGTAACTATTGCGGACTATTAAATTGTTTAATGGTGTTTTACAAATACTGTTATTTTTAACAAACTCCTACAAACCAAGCTTTTGTTAAAGCCCTTACTATTAACAGTGGCGCATCACTCGTTTTACTCGTTGCATGCTTACACCATCCGTTGTGTGGTTACCCACACTGTGAGCCGGCAAGCCGACTCACAACGGTAGATGCCATGGTCTCGCTTCGCTCGCCTTTACTCTCATACCCAAATCACTTGCATATTATGCTAAGGGAATTAGCGCAAGCTTATCTGCATTAAAACACCTTAACCAATTATAGCAGATTAACGACTTGGTTTATTAGGAGTAGAAATCTTATTTCCGCTTGATGGAACCTTAGTTTAAATTATCTAAGGTTGTTTCCTTAAAACCATAGCGACCAAATTCGCTGGTATGCCTTTATTCTACCTTAATACAGAATCCAACCTGAAGGAGTTCTATACCGACAATGGAAACCTTAGGGACGTATTGCTGCTCGCCAAGCCGGTTGAGTTCGTACGGTTCACCTATCTAATGGGTGTGGACGACATTGATAAGCGCCACAAAACAATCTACAACAACAAAACCAGTTCGGGTTTACACTTGCTTAGGGATTGGTTGCCCGCTGATCTTGCCTTAAAAAGGATATTGAACGAGCACCTGCATGTCTATGAGTTCATCGTTGAGTTTGACAGCGGGATAGTTGCTGACTTCCGTTCACCACAAGAACTCATAATAACATATAAGAATAAAGAGGAAACAGACCGTATTCTTGAAGCCTTTCATGTCCATCTCAGGGCCCGTGCTGCCCTCCTGAGGCAACCGGGCTCTTTGTATAACGTGAACCAGCGTACCGGCAGTTTTGCACTACAGGGAGTCTTTAAAACAATCCATTTGTGGTTGAAGCTGGACATATTCGAGAGAAAAAGAGTGAAATCCTTTGAGGAAATAAACCTGAATTAGCATCTGTCATTTCCATCACATCACTCACATCAATCATTTCACTCAATTCCGTTTCCTTAAAATGGCATCTTGTATTTTCGGATGTAGTAATGTTAAGTCCGTTAATACGAAAAAAGATAGAACAGAAATTTGGATCTCCCATTCGGTATCCCAAAGACTGCGATGCTCTTGCTGATGCAATTTCCAGGGAGTGCCGCTGCAAGATTAGTGGCTCAACATTAAGGCGCCTATTCGGATTGGCCAAGGGAATTGATAAGCCCCGTTTATGGACGCTCGATACATTAAGCAACTATCTGGGGCATGATTCATGGGAAAATCTAATGAATCAGATTACCGGTAACAAGATAGAGAAATCACCAAAGATCGAATCTGTTTTATCCAAAAACGCTGGGCTTGGAGCGATTTATTCTGTTTCATTTGGTAAGAACTCTTCCGTTATTATTGAATACAAGGGGCGGAATCTATATGAAGTGATTGAACAGGAAAAAACAGTGCTGCTCAGGGCAGATATTGTTTGCATCGAAAAAATTCAACAACATCTTCCTTTGCTGGTAGAGTCAATTCAGCGTGGTCGCCTTGCGCTTGACGGGGTTTTAATCGGCACAGTGACGGGAACAACTTCAATAAAATTACTCAGTAAAAGCAAGAGCGTGGCAAGCCTACATCATACTAATTCAAATAATAAATAAAATGAAAACAAAAATCTATCTAATGTTTGTGTTCGTAATCCTGGCATGTTCAGCATTCGGACAAACCGTAAAAAAGGAATATTACGATTTTAAGAAAACTAAAATTATGTCCGAATACCAGGTGAATGCAGCCGGTGAGAAGAATGGCTGGTTCAAGGGGTACAACGAAAATGGTGTTGTCATTGAGGAAGCTGCGTTCAAGAATGGACAACTCAACGGGGTGTATAAAAAGTACTCCACATACGCAGGCAAACGTGAAATCGCGCAATCAGAAACCTATTTAAACGGTTTACTCGATGGGCCGGCAACATACTACGGAGAAAACAATCTTGTATTAAAAAGCGGAAACTTTAAAAGTGACAAGAAAGATGGTAAATGGATTATGCTTGATAAGTACACTAATTACAATATCAAGAATCCTGCTGAGCTTAAAGGGTGCGAATGGGTAAAAAGTGAAGTAACTTATTCCAATGGTGAGCCATCAATGAATGGAAAGGTAACAGTTTATTACTATCCATCAATGAAAGTTAGAAGCACACAAGAGTATACTAATGGCAAGAAGTCAGGAGAGCATTATTGGTATTTCCCCAATGGGAAAACAGAAGCTTACTATAAATATGATGAGAACGAAAAGTATCTTAATAAGAAAACGTACTATTACAATGGCCAAGTATGGGAGGATATGTATTGGGAGAATGGGCAATTCATTACGGAAGGTTATTACGAAGATGGAACTCCTGATAGAATGACGAAGGGACGTTTTCTAAGCAAGTGCAATAGTGAAATGTGGAAGAAAATCTTGGAAAAGGATTATGCTGGAGCTATAGCGATCGGTGATAAAGCCTTAAAGGTCGATCCGAATTACTTATGGGTGCTTGGTAACTATGCGCACGCTTTACTACTTTCTGGTAAATACGATGAAGCTATAAAAATATACAAGGCGCACATGGGAGAAAACCTGAGTGATCAACTTTCATGGAATAATGCAATCATAGGGGACTTTAAGGAATTTCAAGCAAAGGGAATTCAGTCTGATAGTTTTGATAGGGTACTAACCGAACTGAAATTGAAGTAACCAATGCAATAATGTCATTATTTTCTTATTCCTAAAGCCCTTCATTTGTAACTCTAAGGCCCTCATTTAGTGAGTTTCGGGAACGTTTCGGGGTAGTGTGTACCTCATTGCTTAAGTGGTTATTAACCAATATCCTTAGCCAGAATAGGCACAGATTAGCTCGGGACCTCAAAAACCTCCGGTAAACACCGGAGGTTTTTTGTTTCATATCTATAGCTGATAAATATCAATTTCTTTTTTCAAACATTTGTCTAACTTAGCTTGATAATGAAACTAAAAGAGCGCTTAAAAAAGGAGCTAAAGTGGAATTCCAAGGAATATGGAATTATCACACCTTCCATCATGTTCTTTTTTCGATTATTACAGTTCTTGCCCTTTCAGGTTTTTTATGGAAATAAAACAGACTATTATTACAAAGAACTAAAAGGACATACTTCTGCTGAAAGAAAAGAAATAGCAAATAAACGGGCGGTGTTCATGGAGAAGATCATTCTTACCTATATGGGAATTGAGATCCTGATGCCATTTCTTTATGAAAATTATCTGCATTTCCCTTGGTTTAAATATGCGATCTCAGTTGTATTAGCTTTACGTTTGATCGATATTATTCAGGTGAATGTAAACATGATCCTATTTGACAGTATCCGAACCGAAGGATTTAACCGCATCACAAAATATACTCGCGCAATTATTCTTATTATCTGGAATTATTTTGAACTCATCCTTATTTTCGGCTTTTTCTACCTTAGTAATCATGAATTATTAAAAGGCTTTTCCACATGGACCGATTCCTATTATTTTAGTACGATCACACAACTTACGATCGGCTATGGCGATTTGTCACCAACAGGCTATATTCGATTTGTTACTGCATTTCAAGGATTCATAGGAACCATGTTCCTCGCATTTATCATTTCCAAGATCATTGGATTAGTTCCTGAATTAAAAGAGATAGATAAGGAATAACCGTACTGGCTTCCCTTTCAATAAACTTGTTTTTTGTCAAAAACTATAAACGTTCAAGTCTCAAAATTTTTCTATTTTTGAATTGATGAAGAAGCTGTTTTTTACTTTTCTATTTTCTTTAACATTGTTCATTGCAAATGCCGGAACTGATCCGGATACAGCTTATGTTCAAAAGTTCAAAAACATCTTCGCATTAAAAACCTTTCTGATCAATAATGGTTTTTTATACACACTCACTCCTAGGAATACCGGAGGTTATTCAACAGAACAGCTCAACGATGCTAAACTGTTTTACTCTCCACATATTCCACCGACCACAGGTGTTTCTGTCAATATTAAAGGAATCGGTTTTACGTACATCTTTAAATTTACCAACGACTATCTAGATACTACGGGGAGGATAAAAGCAGGATTTAAAGGCTTTTCCATGAATATGTATGGAACCAAATTCGGATTTGAGGCTTATTATCAGGATTATAGCCGTTTTTATTTTCATTATAAAGGCGATGAGATCCTTTTAAAAAATTATAATACAAATGTAAGAGCCTATCAATGGGGAGCAAATGGTGTTTTTATTTTTAATGGAAAAAAATTCTCCTACAATGCCGCATTTAATCAAACCCAGTTACAAAAGAAAAGTGCTGGATCAGGAATGCTGATTCTCTCTCCACGTTTTAGTGAGTTAAAAAGTACCGATCTGCATTTGATCCCGGATTCCCTCCGGCCATATTTTGGAAATATTTCCAATCTTCAGCGGAATAGAAATTATGCTTTTTATGTGCAAGGAGGATATGGTTTTAATCTGACCAAAAACAATTTTTATTTTTCTACAGCAGTTTTGGTGGGGGTTGGTTTTCAAACACAAACCTATTCTTATCCTTTAGGGAAATTCTATAAGATGGGCTTCCCGCTTATTGGTCGTGGGAAATCAAGTATTGGATACAATGGAAAGGTATTCTTTGGTGGAATATTTGCCAATGCCGATGCCAGCCAGTCGAGGATCAAAACATTAAAAACACAGCAATTGCAATATAATTATGGTTTATATCTTGGGTTCAGATTCATTCAATATACCAAAACGAAAGCTCAGTTAAAGAAAGAAGCGCAAGCTAAAAAACTGGCCGAAAAGGAAGCCGCCAAAAAGGCAAAAGAGGCTAAACGTAAGCCCAAGGCGAAATAAAAGACCACATTTCCTTTAATTATCGCATTTTACATAGCCGTATAGTGCTAATTTGGTATAAAATCACTACTTTTGCAGCCTTAAAACAAAAGAGCACAAATTTTATTTAAATCAAAATGCAAAACATTAGAAACATTGCCATTATTGCCCATGTCGATCACGGGAAAACAACCTTGGTTGACAAAATTTTACATACCGGAAAATTGTTCCGTGAAAACCAGGAATCAGGGGAATTGATCCTAGATAATAATGACCTGGAGCGTGAACGCGGTATCACCATCTTGGCAAAGAATGTCTCTGTACGTTATAAAGGAACAAAGATCAACATTATTGATACTCCGGGCCACGCAGATTTTGGAGGTGAAGTAGAGCGTGTATTGAACATGGCTGACGGTGTAGTATTATTAGTGGATGCGTTTGAAGGGCCTATGCCTCAAACTCGTTTCGTTACTCAAAAAGCATTGGCTCAAGGGAAAAAAGTGATCCTTGTTATCAATAAAGTAGATAAGCCAAATTGCCGTCCGGATGAAGTGCACGATCAGGTGTTTGATCTTTTCTTTAACTTGGATGCTACTGAAGAACAGTTAGATTTCACAACCGTTTACGGTTCATCTAAACAAGGGTGGATGGGTCCGGATTGGAAAACACCGGCAACAGACATTACTCACTTGTTGGATATGATCATTGAAAAATTCCCTTCTCCTCCTAAAAATGAAGGTACTTTACAAATGCAGGTTACCTCTTTGGACTATTCTTCATTTGTTGGTCGTATTGCAGTAGGTAGAGTTCACCGTGGTACAATTAAAGAGAACATGCCGGTTTCTTTGGTAAAAAGAGATGGTTCTGTTATCAAATCACGTATCAAAGAATTATTTACATTCGAAGGCTTAGGAAAACAAAAAGCTTCGGAAGTAGAATGTGGTGATATTGTAGCGTTAACAGGTATTGATGGTTTTGAGATCGGTGATACAATTGCGGATTACGAAAATCCGGAAGGCTTGACACCGATCGCGATCGATGAGCCAACCATGAACATGTTGTTCTGTATCAACAATTCTCCTTTCTTTGGTAAGGAAGGTAAATTTGTTACATCCCGTCACTTACGTGATCGTTTATTTAAAGAGTTGGAAAAGAATTTGGCATTGCGCGTTGAAGAAACAAACTCTGCTGATTCTTATTTAGTATATGGTCGTGGTATCCTTCACTTGTCAGTATTGATCGAAACAATGAGACGCGAAGGTTATGAATTACAAGTTGGTCAGCCACAAGTTATCATCAAAGAAATTGATGGAGTAAAATGTGAGCCAATTGAATATTTAACAGTGGATGTTCCTGAAGAATCATCAGGAAAAGTAATTGAGTTGGTTAGTCAGCGTAAAGGAGATATGTTGTTGATGGAACCGAAAGGCGATCTTCAGCACATCGAATTTGAGATCCCATCACGTGGTATCATCGGATTACGTAATAATGTGTTGACAGCAACTGCAGGTGAGGCGATCATGGCGCACCGTTTTAAAGCATTCGAACCTTGGAAAGGCCCTATCCCAAACCGTATCAATGGAGTATTGATCTCCGGAGAACAAGGAACTGCTATTGCTTATTCAATTGATAAATTACAAGACAGAGGTAATTTCTTCGTTGAGCCGGGCGATCCAATCTATACTGGTCAGGTGATCGGAGAGAACAACCGTCAGGATGATATCGTTGTAAACATTACAAAAGAGAAAAAATTAACGAACATGCGTGCATCCGGAAGTGATGATAAAATGCGTATTGCTCCTAAGATCAATTTCTCCTTGGAAGAAGCAATGGAATACATTCAGTGGGATGAATATGTGGAGATCACACCACAATCTATCCGTTTGCGTAAAGTTTTATTAGATGAGAACGAGCGTAAACGTCAAGAGAAAAAAATGGAAGCACAATAATTCCAAAATAAATAAGAAAGCCCTGAACTATTGTTCGGGGCTTTTGTTTTTATTACCTAGCCAGATAAAGCCGATAGCAGTTAATAAGCTTAATGCGATCAGGAAATAGAACATACTGTTAAAGCCGTATTTATTGGCGATGCCTAAACCTAAAACCGGTGCAACAATATTGGAGATGCCATAGGCAATGGAATACAATGCAGAATATTGCCCTTGTCTTTCTTTTGCCGGTCTAGATAGCGAGTAGTTCATCATAAAAGGCATCGCATAGATCTCAGATAAAGTAATGATGACTGTATAAACAATTGCAGGAAGGATCATTCCTTCTCCGAATTTGAGTATAGCAAAAGATACAGGCAAACAAAGCACTCCGATAATGATGTATTTGAAAAGTTTCCGTTCTTTTTCCAAATAGGTAACCAATGGCATTTCGATCAATACGACCAATAATCCATTTAATCCAAGTAGTAAACCAATGGTGTCTTCTGAGTAATGACATACTTTATCGAAATATTGAGGAACACTGGCAAACAGCTGAAAAAAACAGATGCCATAAATAGCTACTAGGAGAATAAAGATCAAATAGGGAATGTCTTTATAAGCAGAAGGACTACTATTCTTTATCTCAGCAGAACTAACTTTTGTTTGTTGTAGATCTTTTTTAGGAAGATAGAGAAATAATAACCCTGCTGCAGCAACAGAAGTGATCGCATCAATTATAAAAAGCAATTTATATCCTAAGTATAAGGCAACAAATCCACCCACAGCAGGTCCAACAGAAAACCCCAGGTTTACTGCTAAACGAACCAAAGAAACGGATCGTGTTCTGTTTTCAGGTGTACTGTAAGCAGCAATGGCTTTTGAATTGGCCGGACGAAAAATATCGGAAGCAACAGCATAAATAAAGATCACAGATGAGATCTGAAAAGGAGTGTGTGCAACCAATAATAATAAAAGAATAAGTCCACTCAAAATGAGGGAATAGAACATGATATTATAAAAATGATACCTGTCCGTTAGCCATCCTCCCGCATACGATCCTAACACACTGCCAATACCATAAAAGCTTAAGGCTAATCCGGCTTCGGCAATCGTGAAATGAAGGTCTTTGGTTAAATATAAAGAGGTAAATAGAAGTACCATCGACCCACTTCTATTAATAAACATAGCAATGGATAGCACCCAAATGTTCCGCTGAATATTGGAAAAAGATTCTTTATATAAAGAAAGAATTTTATTCATGTAAGCAAAGGTACAATACTAATCTAAATCAGTTTCTTTAAATTGTTACTTATAATGGAATAAATTACCTTCGTAAAAAAGAATAAAATGATCTGTTCTGTTCAAGAAGCATTATCTGTTATTAAGTCGGGCGACAATGTTTTTATACATTCGGCAGCCGCTACGCCACAATTCTTGGTGAATGAATTGTCGAAACGCGCATGCGAATTAAAAAATGTAAGCATCTATTCCATGCATACCGAAGGAGATGCTCCTTATGCAAAACCTGATTGTGCTGATGCATTTAAAATAAAAGCATTCTTTGTTGGAGAGAATGTTAGGGAAGCGGTTCAGCATGGAAGAGGAAGTTATATTCCTGTTTTTTTAAGTGAGGCTCCTTCACTCTTCCGAAAGGGAATCATACCAATTGATGTTGCACTGATATCTGTTTCGCCACCCGATGAGCATGGCTATTGTTCGCTCGGCACTTCAATTGATATTTCTTCTGCTGCACAACAATCCGCCAAGATCGTGATTGCACAAGTGAACAAATTTGTCCCCCGTACGCATGGAGATGGATTGATCCATGTAAAAGATATCGACTATATGGTGGAATGCGATCAAGAGTTACCTGAGACCCGGGATCGTCCTTTATCGGATACCGAAAAGGCTATTGGTAAACATGTTGCAAGTTTAGTGGAGGATGGTGCTACGCTGCAAATGGGAATAGGTGCTATTCCAAATGCGGTGTTGAGTTGTTTAACAGGTCATAAAGATCTGGGAATACATTCTGAAATGTTTTCAGATGGAATACTTCCTTTGGTAGAAAAAGGGGTGATCAATGGATCAAAAAAATTAAAACACCCCGGGATGATCGTTGGCTCTTTTGCTTTTGGAACAAAGCACTTGTATGATTTTATGAATGACAATCCAATTGTGAAGATGCTTGATTTCGCTTATGTAAACAATACCGATGTGATCCATAAAAATCCCAAAGTGACAGCGATCAACAGTGCGATCGAGATTGATCTAACAGGGCAGGTATGTGCCGATTCGATAGGTAGCAAAATATTTTCCGGTGTTGGTGGACAAATGGATTTTATCAGAGGAGCATCCCTTTCGGAAGGAGGCAAGCCGATCATTGCTTTGTCATCCACCACTAAAAATGGAGCATCTAAAATATCTGTGACATTAAAACCTGGTGCCGGAGTTGTTACAACTCGTGCACATGTACATTATGTGGTAACAGAATATGGTGCAGTTAATTTATATGGGAAAACATTGGAAGAAAGAGCAAAGCTATTGATAGGAATAGCGCATCCGGATCATAGAGAACGATTACAAAAGGAAGCATACGATCTATTGAAATAAAAAAGAGCCTCATTTTTGAGGCTCTTTTTGTTATACTCCACTAGGTGGGGCTCCTGCACCGCCATTATTGGCAGGAGGCTTTGGTGCCCAGCAACCTTGATATTTAAAGGATAATTTACTGTAATAGTCTGTGCTGTAAAATCCAACACGATCCAATGTAGCATCGATCTCTGATTGATCTAATCCTGCAGCTTCACGTAAGCTGAGTACATACAACCAACCTTCTTTTTTGCACATCCATGATCCGTACATCTGATAATTGATCTCTAACAGATCCTGATAAAATGCTTCTACATTTTTATCGGGGATGGCACAAAGCGGACTCATTACTTGGAAGTAATATTTATCCGGATTGGTTTGAAAATTAAAAACATCGATCCAAACGGTAGCATCTTTTTGTTTAAATGACCATTGTCCGGGGTTGGCACCGCGACATGCGGCAATATCCTGTTTTAGTCCTTCCAGACTTTTTTCGATAAGCGGGGTGATTTGTTGTAAATTCATGATAGTAGTTCTTTAAGACAAAAAAAGCACCAATGAGAATTGGTGCTTTGATCGTTATTGTGATAATTAAGAGTTTGGTTGCGCTTGTTTTGCTTTTAATGTTTTTGCGGCATCTACCATTGTTTGAGCTGCTTTTTCAGAAAACATCTCTTCTTTTATGTTCTGGATGATATAAGATACTGCACCCTGTTTAACTACAGTATAAAAGTGAAATTCCGGTTGTGTGATCTCTGACTCCCAGAATAATAATGTAGGCTCATCGTTGATATAACGCTTGAATTTATTTACATCATTTCCTGCGATATCGCTTTTCATTAAAGCAACATCTCCTTCTCCTTCTTCAATTGATATTTGGAATTCTTTTCCAACTTTGATCTCGGTAGCACCCCATGATTGTTCTACGATTTCCAATTTCCCTTTTGTTGAATCCGGAACCATGATCGATAGTTGATTTCCATTGATGGTAATGCTTGTTTCCATCATACCAGGAATAGAGGCAGCGGTTTCTTCTTCTTTTGAACCACCACAACTTGCAAAGAATAAAACTGCAGGAGCAGCTAATAATAAAAGTAACTTTTTCATTGAATAGTTTGTTT
This sequence comes from Bacteroidia bacterium, assembly GCA_016786925.1. GTDB lineage: Bacteria > Bacteroidota > Bacteroidia > 2-12-FULL-35-15 > 2-12-FULL-35-15 > 2-12-FULL-35-15. The sequence goes on along the minus strand of JAEUTU010000076.1, from coordinate 1,394 downwards.
TTGTTTGATATAGCAAATATATAATATATCCAGCATATAGCGTAAATTGTATTTATATTTATACACAAATTCAGAGAATGTTATTAACCTATTTTCCACAGACTTTATATTTTAAATACCCATTCAAAATTGCTCATGGCGTGAGGTCATCTACCCCTGTTGTAATAGTAAAGGTGGAGTATAATGGATATGTAGGCTATGGCGAAGCAAGTATGCCTCCTTATCTGGGTGAATCGCATGAATCGGTCATCTCCTTTTTAGGAAAGGCAAAATCGATATTGGCAGATCTTACTTTTCCTTTTGATATGGAAGAGGTGTTAAGAGCAATCGATCAGTTAGAAGAAAAAAACACAGCAGCTAAAGCATCTATTGATATTGCACTCCATGATCTGATGGGTAAAATTCGAAATCAATCCATTTGGAAATATTATCAAGCCGATCCTCAAGAAACTCCTTATACTACATTTACCATCGGAATTGATAGTCCGGATGTGATCACTCAAAAAGTAAAAGAAGGGAAAGCGTATAAAGTATTTAAAGTGAAACTAAATGGAGAGGATGATCAATTGATCATAAATACTATTAGAAATAGCACAGACAAATCAATTGCTGTGGATGTGAATCAAGGTTGGAAAGATAAAGAACAAGCTATACGTATGATCGAATGGTTGAATACAAAGAATACGATCCTTGTTGAGCAGCCATTACCTAAAAACAATCTGGATGATTCTTATTGGTTGTATGAACGTTCTCCTTTACCACTGTTTGCAGATGAAACTGTTCAACGCTTTTCGGATATCGAATTGGTAAAAGATTGTTTTCATGGAATTAATATCAAATTGATGAAGTGTACCGGTTTGCATGAAGCGAATAAGATGATACAGGAGGCAAAGAAACATCAACTACAAATATTGATCGGATGTATGAGTGAAACATCTTGTGCAATTTCGGCTGCAGCACAACTAACACCATTTGCTAATTATGCCGATCTGGATGGCGCCTTATTAATTAAGAACGATCTGTTCAATGGAATTACATTTAATGATGGCAAGATCTGTTTAAATAAAAAATCCGGAATTGGTGTGTTTCCGGTTGATTCAGTAATACTATAGTGTTGGAGAAGTGTAGGGAGGGAAAGTTTGGAGCAAAAAAAAAGGCTCTTACGAGCCCTTTTTTACTTTTTCTTAGCAGCAGCTTTTTTAGTTGCTTTTTTAGGAGCTGCTTTTTTAGTAGCTTTCTTAGCTGCTTTTTTAGGAGCTGCTTTTTTAGCTGCTTTTTTTGTTGCTTTTTTAGCTGCTTTTTTTGGAGCTGCTTTTTTAGCTGCTTTTTTTGTTGCTTTTTTTGCCATGGTTTTTTTGGTTATTAAATTATTTGATACGAAGTAAGAAAAATTA
>JAEUTU010000069.1 GCA_016786925.1 Bacteroidia bacterium | reverse complement strand
ACTGGTTGTTCCGTTGATCACAAAATCATAAAATAAAGTTGCAGGTAAAACATCGATCGTATATACGGCATTGGCACCTGAACTTTGATTGGGAGCCAGTGTTACCGTTCCATTATTATGCGTGAATGTTCCGGCTGCATGTGAATAGATCGTTTGTGTGGTTTGCAAGGTTCCGCCTACATTCATTATACCTGTTGGTGCTGTATAATCGCCCAATGTTTGAGTAAAACCTTGCATGTAAAAATCAGTGGTACCTACTGCTGGAGTTACACCTCCCGAGGTCTTGTTTACTGCAATTTTACAAGTACGAGGAGCACCTGATGCTACTGAATATGTTTGAGCTCCGGTTCCATTAAAGGTGATCGTTCCCAATCCTCCATCTGAAGTTGAATTAATGTACAAGTCATTACGTAATGCAAATTGTCCCGAAATGATTCCATCGGTATGTGTAAAATCATGGTCTGCTTGCACAACATCACCCGCTGCTGTAGCTAGTGTTGATGTTCCCCAACTGGTTGTTCCGTTGATCACAAAATCATAAAATAAAGTTGCAGGTAAAACATCGATCGTATATACGGCATTGGCACCTGAACTTTGATTGGGAGCCAGTGTTACCGTTCCATTATTATGCGTGAATGTTCCGGCTACATGTGAATAGATCGTTTGTGTGGTTTGCAAGGTTCCGCCTACATTCATTATACCCGTTGGTGCTGTAAAATCGCCCAATGTTTGGGTAAAACCTTGCATATAAAAATTGGTTGTACCTCCTGCAGGTGTTACACCACCAGATGATTTATTTACGGCTATTTTACATGTACGTGGAGAACCAGCGGCTACTGAATACGTTTGAGCACCTGTCCCACTAAAGGTGATTGTACCCAAACCACCATCCGAGCCCGAACCGATGATCAAATTATTTTTTACTTCGAAAGTACCGGAAATAATTCCGTCTGTATGGGTCAGATCATTATCAGCTATCACAACATCACCTGCTCCTGTTGCGATTGTTGATGTTCCCCAGCTGGTTGTTCCATTTATTGTGAAATTATAAAAGGATGTAGTTGGTAAAATATCAATCGTGTACACAGCATTGGCGCCTGAACTTTGATTGGGAGCTAGTGTTACTGTTCCATTATTATGAGTGAATGTTCCGGCTACATGTGAATAGATCGTTTGTGTGGTTTGCAAGGTTCCGCCTACATTCATTATACCCGTTGGTGCTGTAAAATCGCCCAATGTTTGAGTAAAACCTTGCATGTAAAAATTGGTTGTCCCTCCTGCAGGCGTTACACCACCAGATGATTTATTTACAGCTATCTTACATGTACGTGGAGAACCAGCGGCTACTGAATACGTTTGAGCACCTGTCCCGCTAAAGGTGATTGTACCCAAACCACCATCCGAGCCCGCACCGATGATCAAATTATTTTTTACTTCAAAAGTACCGGAGATAATTCCGTCTGTATGGGTCAGATCATTATCAGCTATCACAACATCACCTGCTCCTGTTGCTATTGTTGATGTACCCCAGCTGGTTGTTCCATTTATTGTGAAATTATAAAAGGATGTAGTTGGTAAAATATCAATCGTGTACACAGCATTGGCGCCTGAATTCTGATTAGGATTAATAGTTACGGTTCCTGAATTATGTACAAATGTTCCAGAAGAATGAGTAAATAAATTTTGAGAAGCTGATCTAGTTCCTGTGATAACTAGAATCCCCGAAGTACTAGTAAAAGATCCACCGGAAAGAGAATATAACCCTGTAGAATTTATTGTGATATTAGAATTTCCGCCTACAAAAGTACCTCCTGCTTGAGAAAATCCTCCAGTGCCAATGATAATAGTATTACCTGCTAATTGAGTAATAACCCCAGAATAAGTAGATGCAATTGTTATTCCTTGAACACTAACGTTCACATTAAGGTCGCAATTGACAGCGGATGTCCCATCAAACAAGGCAACATCTGATACCCCCGGGGCCCCTGCCGGTGACCAATTGGCACCAACATTAAAGTTGCTATTAATTGAACCTGTCCAGGTTTTTGTAGCAGCAAAAAGAGATAAATTATAAGTGCAAATTAAGAGAAATAGTAAATACCTCAGCTTCATGTTTTGTTTTGGTTTTATTCCAAAACAAATATACATTTTTATGCAAAATCTTACACATGAAACAATTTCATTATCTAATAATCAGCCTTTTACTATATATATTCTGATTAGAAGTGGCTGTAACCAAATAAACTCCGGGACTAATTTTGCTTGAAGGGTCAATCGCATAAACGTTTTCACCATCTGTTGATGTTAAAAGCACTTTAGAGTAAACCTCTTTGCCATTCACATCAAAAAGAACAACCAATACTTCTTTGTCTTTTTCAGAATTCAATAAAAGATTAATATTATCTGCTGAACCTGGATTAGGATACAGATCAAAGCTGAATTCATCTAACGATTTATAGTCCACAGCTACGTATGGATAATAGACATGATCACCATTAAAGTCCACTTGTTTTAGACGATAATAAGACAATCCATTATATGGAGCCATATCGTAGAGTTGATAATTTACAGGGGTAACAGAATTACCTGCACCGTCTAAGGTTGAAACCGTCTCGAAATGAATGAAGTCCTTTGTTTTATCAACAACAAAATAATCATTATTAATTTCTGATGCTGTGATCCACTTAACATTTACTTTCTCTTCTTCTTGTATCGCTTCGAATGTCAGCAATTCAATCGGCAAAGGATTTACACTGGCTGATTTAGACCCAAAGGTAAATGGACTAAAGGCTGTTATTGCTGCATTAGATAATACGGTTCCACTTCCTGTTCCGGAACAAGTGCCTGCTGCGGTACCAGGTCGTTCATCCCAGGATGCCCCATTCCAGCGGGCAATAGTAAGATCTGGACAATTCGTAATACCACTTGTACTTGCATCTTCCCAATACAAAGTAACGTTTGCGTTACCCGCTCCAACAGTCCTGTCTATTTGCCAATATTCCAATTGACTAACATTGTTTAGAGGAGCATTCACAGGCGTTAAACTACTATAAGGAGTATTAAAATACTCTACTCTGAATGTGGTGCTTGCAGAAACGTTCGAGACTGCCGCTCTCCTCCATCTTGTTCCTTTACCAACAGGAAAAACAAAATCTGCGGTTCCTGCTTTACTCATTGGACCAGAAACAAAACTTGTTGCAGAACCGGAAGTAGAGGTAGCTGCTATGCCTAATGCTAAAATATTAGTAGCAGTCGTGTAAGTGATGCCTGAGGTTAAAGTTAATGCACCTGAAACATTTACATCTTTCCCTAATATTACAGCAGGGCTGGTTGCAAACGTATTATTAATGGTCAGGTCAGCTAGATTATATGTTCCTGTGCCCGACAAATTTTGGTTTTGTATGGCATTGCTATTCATTCTCAAATGACCACCTGCTGCACTTGATAATGTCCCACAATTGGTAACATCAAAACGGACAGAAAGTCGATTAGTACTCAATGAAACTGTTGCACTTGGACGGATCCAAATGGAATATATTTGCTCATTTCCATCCAAAACAGGTTGATTAGACGTATTGGGAACAACTACATCATCACTGTTTGCTGGCTTAGAGCCATAACTCCAGTTCGATCCGGTACTCCAAACTGTTGTTCCTCCTAACCAAACATTTGGATGTGCCGAGATGGAATAAAAAGTTGTAGGGGAATTTTGATTGGCATATTCTGTTGCTACCCAATCTGCTGAAAGGGCTGATTTAGCAACTCGAACCTCATCAATTCGTCCCTGAAGACGATTGCCAGTTTCACCTGAAGCCGTTTCTCCACCAATAGAGCAGTTTCCTGCATCTGTACCCCATGCATTTGTAAATGTTGCTGTTGCAGCCTGAACGCCATTTACATAAATAGTTTTTCTTCCATTGGTTATATCTGCCACTGCAACGATATAATACCAAGTATTATTCGCAATTTGATTAGCAGGTCCATCTAAAATCACAGGATTCGAACTTCTGGAATAGAATCTTAATCTCCCAGTTCCTCCATCACCCAAACTTAATGCGTAACCGCCAGTATTATTAACATCATCACAAAAAATACGTTGACCTGCCTTAGCATTATTGGTTGTATATACCCAACCGGACATAGTATAACTAGTGGTAATGTTTGGAAATGTATTCGCCACCTCCAGCCAATTAGTTCCGGCATTTGCCCTCCCATCATTAATGAATGCAGGCGATTGATTCGTAGTAGAGTTGTTTGTTAGCGTATAGCCGTTGCCCGAATTATCTGCAAAGCTATTGTTCTCTAAATGCCAAACACCATGATAATTATTCCATACAGTAGTGGTAGATTGGTCAGTAACAATAGCTGAGTTTCCATAATACATATAAATATATGTATTTATTGATGTAGAAAGAGAAGGTATTTTAACCCAAACGGTTAAGGCACCTGTTGTGGAGACATATTTTTCTAACTGATGGTTCAATTGAGTAACGCCATCATCAGCCGTAAAAATAATATCATAACCATTGGCATTTTCAACATACCCCCCACTGCCGGTAACTCTGAGATCGTTATCGGAGGCGATCTTTATCATAGCAGGGAAATTTGAAAGATCAGAAGGACCTGAAACCCTAGCCGGATCAAAGGTGATACGTTTTCTATACTTATAATTGCATACTTGAGCCGTCAGAAATGAGGAGCAAAAGCACAAAAAAAAGAAAAGATAGAGTAGTTTTTTCATTATTTCTTCAAATCTTACATAAGTAAGACGAAGATACTAAAAAAAAGGTTGCAACACATTAGTCACTAACCGGCATACTCACCAAAAACATTTCTCATAACATCAGCTATTTCACCTAAAGTTGCATAATTCTCAGCAGCTTCAAGTATTACAGGCATTAAATTTTGATCTTCTTTAGCTGCTGATTCTAATTTTTGCAATAACACCAGTACTTTTTCATTATCTCTTTCCGACTTCACCTGATTGATCTTTTGGATCTGTTTTTCACGGATCGAATCATCTACCGTAAAAATATCTTTTAAAGGTTCTTCTTCAATCGTAAACTTATTGACACCAACAATGATCTTTTCCCCTGTTTGAATATCTCTTTGATATTTGTATGAACTTGCAGCGATCTCGTTCTGCATGTATCCTTGTTCAATAGCAGAAACAGATCCACCCATGGCATCAATCTTATTGATGTATTCCCATGCAGCTGCTTCCACTTCATTGGTCAATGCTTCCACAAAATAAGATCCCGCCAATGGATCAACCGTGTCAGCTGCACCACTTTCATAAGCAATGATCTGCTGAGTACGTAATGCTATACGAGCAGCTTCTTCGGTTGGTAAAGCAATGGCTTCATCAAAACCATTGGTATGCAAACTCTGAGTTCCACCCAACACCGCTGATAAAGCTTGTGTGGCAACACGAATAATATTGTTATGTGGCTGTTGAGCTGTTAATGTGGAGCCACCTGTTTGGGTATGAAAACGTAACATTTGTGCGCGAGGATCGGTTGCTCCTAGTTCTTTAGTAATTTTTGCCCACATTCTTCGTGCAGCACGGAATTTGGCTACTTCTTCAAACATATTGTTATGAGCATTGAAGAAAAAAGACAATCGTTTTGCAAACACATTTATATCTAATCCTTTGTCGATAGCAGCCTTCAAATAAGCCTTTCCATTTGCCAATGTAAATGCTAATTCCTGCACAGCAGTAGAACCAGCTTCGCGAATGTGATACCCGGAAATGGAGATCGTATTCCATTTCGGCACTTCCTTACTGCAATATTCAAAAATATCTGTAATGATACGCATACTTGGTTTTGGTGGATAAATATAGGTGCCACGAGCAGCGTACTCTTTTAAAATATCATTCTGAATAGTACCGGATATTTTCTTCAAATCAGCCCCTTGCTTCTTTGCTAAAGCAATGTACATCGATAACAAAATAGATGCTGTTGAATTGATGGTCATGGATGTCGTGATGTTCTCCAACTTAATTCCATCAAATAATATTTCAATATCACGTAAAGAATCAATAGCAACACCAGCTTTCCCAACTTCCCCATCCGCAAAATCATGCGAACTATCGTATCCTATTTGAGTAGGAAGGTCAAATGCCACTGACAAACCGGTTGTTCCATTGTTGAGTAAGTAATGATAGCGTTTATTGGATTCTTCTGCCGTAGAAAACCCCGCATATTGACGCATCGTCCAGAATTTACTGCGATACATGGTAGACTGCACACCTCTGGTAAAAGGATATTCACCAGGCTGTTCCGAAGGAACATCTATTTTCGAGTAAACTCTTTTGATCTCTATATTCGAGTCTGTTAAAAACTGAGCTTTTCTTTCTTTTTCTTCCATAAACACTTTCAATTACGAATACAATATTTAAAATTCTTTCCCTATTTCTTTTTTGATGAGATCTATTGCTGATTTTGTTGGCATTTCACTCAACTGAGAGGCAACGGCAATGATCGCTTGTGCTAACTCCATTGCACTTGCATCAGCATTCACACGTGAAGAAGCTACATTGATCAACTTGATGGTTTCTTCTTTTGATTTTATAACGGCATCCCAAGCTTTCGCACTCATGTAGATCTGTTGCGATAAATTATGCTCAAACTCAGCACGGATCGTCTTTAACAGATCGCCCTGAAACTGAGCTGCAGTACCTACTTTATTCGAACGCATGATCAAGCCATTCGGATTGATCCGTTCTAAGAACAAGATAACCCTCTCATAGGCTTGCAATCGGATGGGGGTGATCACTGTTTGATTCGCTAGTTTCAGATCCAATGTCTTTTTTCTACTTTCATGATCCAGAAAGTTCTTTACCAAATAATAGGTGGTAATAAACACAATACCCGAAGGCAAAATAACCATTGCAATATCAAATATTCTGTCCATAGTGTTATTTGTTTGAATTTAGAGGCTAAATATCGTAATTTTTATTGATTTTAAGAATTGATTTTAACCTACGTTTATAAGACAATTTTATTAGTTTTGTATCCTCTAAACTAAATTGTATGAGCAAATTATCTGACAGAATAAATAACCTTGCTGAATCTCAAACGTTGGCGATGGCTAAAAAAAGTCGTGAACTTCAAGCAAAAGGTAAAGATATTATCAGCTTGAGCATTGGCGAGCCCGACTTTAACACTCCCGATTTTATAAAAGAAGCAGCAAAAAAAGCGATCGATAATAATATCACCCGCTACACTCCTGTACCGGGGATTTTGGATGTCAGAAAAGCTATTTCCGAAAAATTCAAACGCGATAATGGATTAAACTACACCCCTGAACAAATTGTTGTATCTACAGGAGCAAAGCAATCCATTGCGAACGTTATACTCAGCATGGTCAATCCGGGTGAAGAAGTGATCGTACCTATTCCATATTGGGTGAGTTATATCGAAACAATAAAATTAGCAGAGGGAATACCTGTTACCATTCCAACATCTGTTGAATCTAATTTCAAGATCACTCCAGAACAATTAAAGAAAGCCATCACTCCAAAAACAAAGATGATGGTATTCAGCACTCCTTGCAACCCAAGCGGCTCGGTTTACACAAAAGATGAATTAAAAGCCTTGGCAGATGTGATCATTCAGCATCCTGACCTTTATGTTATTTCTGATGAGATCTATGAATACATCAATTTCATTGGAAAACATGAAAGCTTAGCTCAATTTGATTTTATATACGACCGTGTGATCACCGTAAATGGTGTTTCAAAAGGTTATGCAATGACAGGATGGAGAATTGGTTACATAGGTGCACCGAAATGGATAGCTGATGCTTGCGAAAAAATGCAAGGACAGTTTACATCTGGCACCTGCTCGATTGCTCAAATGGCAGCCATGGAAGGTATTAAGGCTGACCCATCAGTAACATTTGAAATGCGCGATGCCTTCAAAAAACGTAGAGATCTTGTATTAGGATTATTGAAAGAGATACCGGGTATGAAGACCAATATCCCTGATGGTGCATTTTATATCTTCCCGGATATTTCATATTATTTCGGAAAATCTTATGGAAATTATAAGATCAACAACTCCAATGATCTTAGTATGTATTTATTGGAGGAAGGTAACGTTGCATTAGTTTCCGGTGATGCGTTTGGAGACAATAATTGCATTCGTTTCTCTTATGCAACTTCAGAAGACAAACTGATCGAATCGGTAAAAAGAGTAAAAGAAGCTTTGGCAAAACTTAAATAAATGAATATTCAGGAAATTTTTAAATCATTTAATAAGCTGAATGTACTCATCATCGGTGATGTAATGATCGATGCATATATGTGGGGACACGTTTCGCGCATTTCACCCGAAGCACCTGTTCCAATTGTTGCTGTCAATAAAAAAGAAAACAGATTAGGTGGTGCTGCGAATGTTGCCTTAAATGTTCAGGCAATGGGAGCAACTCCAATTCTATGTGCAGTAATAGGTGACGATGAACATGCGATCACATTCAACAGCTTATTAAAAAAACAAAAATTATCTGCGGAAGGAATTATCAAAAGCAAGAGCCGTGTTACAACCGTAAAAACACGCATCATTGGCAACCACCATCAAATGCTGCGTATTGATGAAGAGATCGAATCATCCATCAACAAAAAAGAAACAGAAGTTCTTTTTGAGAAGATACAAAAGCTTATTAGCAGCAAAAAGATCAATGTGATCATTTTTGAGGATTACGACAAAGGAGTTATCACTCCTGAATTAATATCAAAAGTTGTAAAAACTGCGAATCAAAAAAACATTCCAACTGTAGTTGATCCGAAGAAAAAAAATTTCATGGCCTATTCAGGTGTTAGCCTGTTCAAGCCCAATTTAAAAGAATTGAAAGAAGGCTTAAAACTCGACTTCAACGTTAACGATACCGCTGAGTTATCTAAAATAGTGGATAGCTTCATTAAGAAACAAAAGATCGCAACAGCACTGATCACCTTGTCGGAAAAAGGTGTGTACATCCATACACAAAAAACAAAATCATTGATCCCTGCTCACATAAGAGACATAACTGATGTTTCGGGGGCTGGCGACACGGTAGTTAGTCTTGCTGCATTGTGCTATGCTTTAAAATTAGACCCGACAACAACGGCTACTTTATCTAATCTAGCTGGAGGTTTAGTTTGCGAAAAAGTAGGTGTCGTGCCTGTCGATAAACAACAATTGCTGAAAGAAGCAATTAAACTTAAACTATAATACCATTTAGGTGTTATCATTACATGGCAGAAAAAGTAATTCCATATAAAGATTCTAGCGATAGCAAAAAGGAACAGGTAGCAACCATGTTCAACAATATTGCACCCAAATACGACTTTCTAAATCAGTTATTATCATTAGGAATTCATAAAGGATGGAGAAAAAAAGCGATCCAACTTTTAGCACCTAAAAAACCTAAAAAGATATTAGACATTGCAACAGGAACGGGCGATTTTGCAATTGAAGCAATGAAGCTTCAGCCGGAAAAAGTAGTAGGTGTCGATATCTCTGAAGGAATGCTAAAATTAGGAGTTGAAAAGATCCACAAACTTCAGCTTGAAAAACACATCGAATTAAAACTAGGCGACTCCGAAAATCTGCCTTTTGAAGACAATTCATTTGATGCCATAACCGTTGGTTTCGGAGTAAGAAATTTCGAGCATTTGGAAAAAGGAATAGCCGAGATCTATCGTGTATTGAATACAGGAGGAACACTTGCTGTTTTGGAATTTTCTAAGCCCAAAAACTTTCCCATTAAGCAGGTGTACAATTTTTATTTTAGATACGTTACTCCTACTGTTGGTAAAATATTTTCAAAGGATGCTTCAGCGTATACTTACCTTCCGGAATCGGTTAAAGCATTCCCTGATGGAGAAGATTTTCTGAATGTATTGAGAAAAGCTGGATTCAAAGAATGCAAAGCAATGCCATTGACATTTGGAATTGCTTCTATCTACATTGGCAATAAATAAAATAAAATTCAGATATTTACGTTACAACTCAGCTTTGAAAAACGCGATCAAATACCTCCTCATCTCCATAGCAATAATGCTATCATCACTGGCTTATGCTCAGGATGGAGCTAACAGAGGTAATTTGAGCACGTACTATCACGAGAAGTTACACTTTGGCTTTACAATCGGTGTAAACCGTTCCAACTTTGTTATTCAGAATGCAGAACATTTTGAGCGTTTCGATTCATTAAAATGGATACATTCCTCTCCAAAAACGGGTTTCAACTTGGGAATTGTATCAGAACTAAGATTACATGAGTATGTAACCCTTCGATTTGTACCTAATCTTTCCTTCGCAGAAAGAAACCTAGAATTCTATGTGGAAGGAGCCTATGACACACTCACTCAAAAAAAGACAATAGAATCAACCTTTTTAAATTTCCCACTAGATCTAAAATTACGATCTAAACGAGTTGGCAATTTTGGCGCATACATCCTAGGTGGTTGGAGCTATAGTCTGGATCTTGCCTCAAAAAGAAAAACACAAAATGCAGCTGATCCAAATGAACAGATCGTTAAACTAAAACGTGATGACTTTGGCTATGAAGTGGGTGCAGGTGTTGAATTCTATTTACAATATTTCAAGTTTGCCATTGAAGGAAAACTGTCCATGGGCACTAAAAACCTGCTCATAAAAGACAATACACTCTACTCCAACTCCATCGACAAACTCAATTCAAAAGTATTTTTGATCTCCCTTACCTTCGAAGGATAATTACCTGATATTTCTTTATTAACAATTCATTTATCAAAGCATCAAGGATGCATTATTTTGCTATTTTTACGCCTTCAATAAAAAGAAATATGAGCAAAGACCTAGTTGTAAAAAAGTCGACATTGCCTGGTGCAGGAAAAGGATTATTCACAAAACGTGATATCAAAAAAGGAGAACGAATCATTGAATATTTAGGAGAGATCATCACCGAAAAAGAATTGGATAAACGTGCAGAGAAAGACATCTATGGTTATGCCATGTTCATTAGCAAGAAAAAATGTATTGATGCTTACTTTACTCCAAATGAGTTGGCTCGTTATGCCAATGATGCAAAAGGCCTAAGCAAGATCAAAGGCTTAAACAACAATGCCTCATACGAAGTATGGAAAAATAGAGGATGGATCAAGGCTGAAAAAAATATTCCTGCAGGTAGTGAGATCTTTGTAAGTTATGGAGCTGAATACTGGAAAGACATCCGCTACAATATCAAACTCGATAAGGAGAGAGAGAAAGAAGCTAAAAAGGCTGCTAAAGAAAAGAAAAAATAGGCGCTCGATCACCAGCGCATCAAACTGGTTTTAGAAAAATCCCATTCAGGAGTTTTCAGCACATCTCCGAATTCAACACTATACCATGGATTTAGAGAAGCATCGTTATAATTCTTTAAAACGTGTATTTCCTGTGCCGGCATATAACTTTGCTGAATCAGGAATAATCGCTTTTTCGTCTTAATATTCTCACAAACATCAACTACCAAAACTGCATGGCCGGGGAAACCTCCCTTGATAAAAACATCACCAATTTGAATATCATTTAAATTACTCACCTGCTTTAATTCCTTGC
>JAEUTU010000068.1 GCA_016786925.1 Bacteroidia bacterium | reverse complement strand
TAACCTTGCCTATGCCGACTATTCTCTGAGAGTAACATTTTGGGATGATGAGATCGAAGGAATCGAATATTTTGAAACATCCACAGGCAAGAGTTTTGAAAAACTTGATAGCGCTGTTATTTATCCCGCCAACATATTTGTAACGAGTCCGGAGACCATGAAAAGCGCTATTCATCAAATTCAGGATGACATGGTCAAGCAGGTGGATTACATGAAAGAAAATGGCAAACATCTGGAGGCAAAACGACTGGAAGATAGAGTGACATACGACTTGGAAATGATGCGGGAATTAGGGTATTGTTCGGGGATTGAAAATTATTCAAGGTATTTTGACAGAAGATCACCTGGCTCCAGGCCATTCTGCCTGCTGGATTATTTCCCAGATGATTATTTGATGGTGATTGATGAAAGTCATGTAACCATAGGACAAATAAAAGCGATGTATGGTGGTGATCGCTCAAGAAAAGTAAATCTGGTGGATTATGGCTTCAGGCTTCCTTCTGCTTTGGATAACCGTCCATTGAAATTTGAAGAATTTGAAACCATGATCAATCAGATCATCTATGTAAGTGCGACACCTGCCGACTATGAATTAGAAAAATCAGAAGGTGTAGTTGCTGAGCAATTGATCAGACCTACCGGCCTACTCGATCCGGTAATAGAAGTTCGACCAAGCATCAATCAAATTGATGACCTGCTGGAAGAAGTGGATAAAGTGACCAAAAGAGATGAAAGAGTGCTGGTGACCACTCTTACCAAAAGAATGGCAGAGGAACTTCACAAGTACATGCTTAACATTGGGATCCGCTGCCGCTATATTCACTCTGATGTGGACACATTGGAACGAGTGGAGATCATGCGCGATCTACGTTTGGGACTGTTTGACGTATTAATCGGCATCAATTTATTAAGAGAGGGCTTGGATCTTCCTGAAGTATCATTAGTGGCAATATTAGATGCCGATAAAGAAGGTTTTTTACGGTCGGATAGAGCATTAACACAAACTGCAGGAAGAGCTGCACGTAATATCAATGGAAAAGTGATCATGTATGCAGACCGGATTACCGATAGCATGCAAAGAACCATTGATGAAACAGAAAGAAGAAGAAAAAAACAGATACAGTATAACTTTGATAACGGATTAGTTCCAACTGCACTGAATAAATCGAAGGCGTCCATTATGGGACAAACGACTGTTGTAGTAGATGCCAAAGGAAATTTAGCCCGTCCATATGTTGAAAGTGAGGAGATCAACTATGCTGCCGATCCTGTTGTGCAATATATGAGCAAAGACGAACTTCAAAAAGCGATCAACCGCACCAAAAAAGCAATGGAAGCAGCCGCAAAAGAATTCAATTTTGCGGAAGCAGCAAGACTCAGAGATGAAATGTTTGCCTTGGAAAAACTCTTTTCCAATAAATAGATCTGCCTTAAACCGGTCGCTCAAAACCTAAAAAAACATCCAAAAAAATTTGCTTTTCGAGTTTTGGTTTATTACCTTTATGAAATAATCAACCCCTCTAAACTAATTTTTAAATTAAAAACAAATGAAAAAAGCTACATTCTTAATTGCTGGCCTGATCATCACTCAAGGGCTATGGGCTCAGGAGCAGATGAGTTCCGAGTCACAAGTTATTTATGGTGTCTATAATGGGATTTCAAAACCCATGAGAGACCTTCCTGATTTTGAAGGAGAAAAAGAACATCTTTATGAGATGACTGAATCTAAAGATAAGGTTCATCGTCAGCCTCAAATTTTCCAATTTACAGCCGAAAAAGATGGTGCTGCTTATGGTAATGATCCTAGCTCTCTCCAAACTAAAATGGGAACAAGAGCAATGTTACCTACACTCTCATCTTTTGCAGGTCAAAATGGTGGTGGATACCCACCTGATCCATCAGGAGCAGCTGGTCCAAACCACTATGTACAAGCGGTAAATGCAACACCTTTCAAAGTGTTCAATAAATCAACCGGAGCTCAATTAATGGCGCCAAAAAACATTGGTACTCTATGGTCTCCTGCTACTGGAAACATGGGTGACCCGATCATTATGTACGACAAATATGCAGACCGTTGGTTTGTTTCTCAGTTCGGTGCTTCAAATAGCATTTACATTGCTATCTCGACTACACCTGATCCTACAGGGACGTACCATACATACACATTTACTTCTTCTCAATTCCCTGATTATTTGAAATTTTCAATATGGGGTGATGGTTATTATATGACTTCAAACCAGTCTACTGACAAATTATTCGTTTTTGAGAGAGATAAAATGCTTTTAGGGCAAACAGCAAGATCTGTTGTTGCAAACTTCACAACCGGTACTGTTACTGGATTTTTCTGCCCTCTAGCTGCTGATGCTGATGGTGGTTTACCTCCGGCAGGAACAGCTTGTCCTTTCTTCTGGTACACAGAGAATTCTTGGGGCGGTGGTAATGTGGATGGTATTAAATACATCAAAGCAACTGTAAACTGGACACCAACAACACCTACATTAACAATGAGTGCTACAACCACAATTCCTACTGCAGCATTCGATGGAACATATGACCCAAGCTGGAACGATATTGTTCAGCCAGGAACTACTGCCAAATTAGATGGTATAGGAGGTGTTCCAACTTATAGAGCTCAATACAGAAGATGGTCTGGATACAACACCGTAGTATTAAACTGGGGTGTTAAGATCAGTTCAACTCAACGTAGTATTAAATGGGTAGAATTAAGAGAGACTACTCCTGGAACTTGGACATTATATCAAGAAGGAACATACACTCCTGATACAAAAAGTCGTTGGGTAGGAAGTATTGCAATGGATGACAATGGAAGTATTGCATTATGTTATGCAAGATCATCTTCTACTACTGGAGATTTTCCAAGCTTAGGCTTTACAGGTCGTTTAGCTTCAGATCCATTAGGACAAATGACTTTTGCTGAAACAATGGTTAAGATGGGAACTGGTATTCAGACGTCTAATAACCGTTTTGGTGACTATTCTCAAACTTCTATGGATCCGGATGGAATCACGTTCTGGCACACTGGTGAATATTTAGGTTCTGGTCCTAGAACTTGGATCTATTCATTCCAGTTACCATTACCAACTGGTGTAGAAGAGTCTCAAAATGAAATCAATAATGTAACTGCTTTCCAATCTGTTGGTGGAATTACTGTTAATGCTAAAAACATTAAAGAAGAAGGCGAGTTAGTTGTTGACTTGTTCGATATCACTGGAAAACAAATTGATGGAAAACAGATCGTAGCGAATGCTGGTTCATTTGAAACATCATTTTCTACTTCCAACTTAGCATCTGGTACTTATTTAGTACGTGTTGGTAAAATGAATACCAGCTTCCAAAAAGTGGTTAAAGTTGTTGTAAAATAATATTAAATTATAAGGAAACACTCATACAGTGTCATTCTCGGAATGAATCTTGTATGAGTGTTTTTTTATTAAACCAATTATTAAAACTATATGAAATCGTACCTAATAATTTTTACAATTGTAGCATCAATAATTACATCTTGTAAAACAAAAGAAGCAACAACATCAAGTGCTATGGGAAAAACATCCGGAAAAGTATCACATGAATACAAAGCAGGTGGCTGTTCTGCCGTTATTATAACAAGTGATGGTGTTACTTTAATTCCAAAAGATGCACTGAAAAAAGAATTTGATGTAGATGGCTTAAATGTAACATTTGACTACATTACTTTAAAAATGCCACAACCGGCAGGTTGCACAACCGGAATACCGGCTGAAATATCCAATCTCGGAAAAGCGAAATAAAAAGATCCCGGCAAGTCCGGGATTTTTTATTTAAGCCTTTGAAAGAACAATCTGAATTATTAGATTTGTTGGTACTAAATGAAAGCCATCATTTCATATCTACTTTTGACCGTATTCCTATTTAACATCTTGGGATATGTAGTAGTATTTAAAATTTCCCAAATCCAAATCAAGAAAGAAGTGAAACGGGAGTTGAAATCGAAGATAAAGCACTCTGAATTACATTTGATCAGCTTCAACCAAAATGATTTCGATCAAATAAATTGGTTTGAAGAAGGAAAAGAATTCATCCTAAACAACAAAATGTATGATATTGTAAAAACAGAAACATCTGAAAACTTGGTTCTCTTATACTGTATTGATGATAAACAGGAAGCCCAACTTTTTTCCAATTTAGATGAACACATTAATAAGCATATCGCTAATCAGCAATCGAAAAGTAAAAACAAATCCAAATCAGTAGATGATCATCAAAAAATAGCACATTTTATAGACCTTTCATTAAAGCAAAGATTCGCATTCAAATTGAAGCCTTCATTTATTTATAAAACACTCTCCATAGAGTTTGTTTTATCTTCCAATACGCCTCCACCGGAATTACTGTAAATTTTAATTATTTAAAGACTTCAAAGGTCATTCAATTAACATTTTACAGAATTCCAAATGAAAAAACATATATTCAACTTGGGGACTCTCGTATGTCTACCATTCATAGCATTTGCCCAAAATAAAGAGACAGAAACTGATACAACCCTCAAATTAATTAATTTAAAAGAGATCGTGTTTTCTGCCAATAAAACAGAAGAAGACAAAGCTGATGTTGCCTATACAATTGATGTCATAAAGGCTAAGCAAATTGAACTCTCTAATGCACAAACGTCAGCTGACGTATTGAGCAATACAGGAAATATTATGGTTCAAAAAAGTCAGGCTGGAGGTGGAAGTCCTATTATAAGAGGATTTGAAGCCAGTCGTGTATTAATTGTGATTGATGGAGTAAGACTTAATAATGCCGTCTACAGAACAGGACATCTTCAAAACGTCATCACAATCGACAATGCCATCATTGATCGAACAGAGGTCATCTACGGACCTTCTTCGGTGATCTATGGCAGTGACGCATTAGGAGGTGTGATGCACTTTTATACAAAAACGCCCCTGTTGGGAATTGATAGCATGAATTTTAAGCTTAATTCATATGCACGGTATTCTTCTGCTAATCAAGAAAAAACAGGGCATGTTGATTTTAATCTTGGTTTCAAAAAAATTGCATCATTAACCTCAATCACATACAGTGATTTTGATGATCTAAGAACCGGTTACTCAAGAACACCCAACCCGGATTTTGGAAGATGCTATTTTTACGCAGGTAGAAATTATAACAATACTGGAGATAGTATGATCCGTAACTCCAACCCTAATATTCAGAAATTTAGTGGGTATTCTCAGTTAGATCTTATGGAAAAACTGATCTATAAAATTGATGATAATAAAAACATTGGACTAAACATTCAATATTCTACATCATCAAATATTAATAGATATGACCGTTTATCTGAAACTCAAAGTGGGGTCTTGAGATTTGCAGAATGGTATTATGGTCCACAAAACCGATTTTTAGCTTCACTACACACAACCATAAGATCAGACAATAGTAAGATCTATGACAATCTAAGAATAACAACGGCTTTTCAGAATATAGATGAGTCAAGAATAAATCGAAGGTTTAATAGCAACAATAAAAGGTATCAAATTGAAAATATAAAAGTTTATTCCGTCAATGCTGATTTTAGAAAACTACTAAAAGAAAAGCATGAATTAAGCTATGGAATTGAATTCTTATACAATGATGTTACCTCCAAGGCAAAATCAGTTAACATCAGTGATAACACTGAAAGCCCATGGAGCACAAGATATCCGGATGGAGGCAGCTCAATGATGACTGGTGCGGTGTATCTTACACACACCTGGGAAATCAATGATAAACTTATATTAACGGACGGAATTAGATATAGCAACAATACGTTAAAAGCTAATTTTAATGATACACTTTTTTATCCATTCCCATTTAAGAACACAACTCAAAAAAATGATGCATTGAACGGTAATTTAGGTTTAGTTATTTCACCCGAAGAATATGTTAGATTTAGCATCCTCGGTTCAACAGGCTACAGATCGCCAAACATTGATGACTTAACCAAAATTTTTGAATCAACAGGAGGTAATCTTATCGTTCCGAACGAAAAATTGAAACCGGAATATGCATATAACGGAGAAGTGGGGTTTGAAGTAAAAGCCTTCAATAACCAACTTAAAATTGAAGGAAACTATTACTATACGATCTTAAAAAATGCTATTGTAACAAAAAATGCTAGCATAAATGGACAGGATTCTATAGTTTACAACGGTGTATTAAGTAGAGTTCAATCTCAACAAAATGCAGACAAAGCTACAGTACAAGGTGTTTACGGAGCAATCACAAGCGACCTGAACGACCACGTATCGTTTAAATCATCTCTTACTTATACACTAGGAAATTATTTTCAAAAGGTTCCGGAAACAAATAGCATTCCTGAACATGACACAATTATTCCTTTGGATCATATCCCTCCAATGTTCGGACAAACTAGTGTGTTTTTTAGATTTAAAAAATTTGAGAGTGAAGTTTATGCTAGATACAGTGCCCCGAAACTGTTAAAAGACTATAGCCCAAGTGGAGAAGATAATCTTAGTCAAGCAACTCCGGATGGTATGCCGGGCTGGGTAACATTTAACATCAAAACTTCTTATAAAATAAACAACCATTTTTCGGCCAATGTTGGTATAGAAAACCTATTCGATACTCATTACAGAGTGTTCGCCTCAGGAATCAGCTCACCAGGCAGAAATATCTTTGTTACATTAAGAGCGAAGATCTAATGTTAAATAATCTTTTATCAAAAAGCCTTTGCAAATATGCAAAGGCTTTTGTTTTTTTAAAATAAAAAGGATATGTTTGTCCAGATAAACACTACTCTACTACATATTCTTTTATGACTTTAAACGCAACAGCTTTACTGAAAAAAGTAAAGCTGGATAAAATAAAGATCGAACTCTATGAAAACGAGATCGTTCATGTTACCTACTTAAAAGGGTCCAATATTGATGTGCTTGATAAAATGGCAGAATTAGAAGCCAATTTAGCGATTACCAACAATACCAAACATCCTTTTTTGATCTCTTTTGAACCATTCGTAAACATCAGTAAGGAAGCAAAAGAATACAGCATTACAATTGAATTAGAACAACCATTCCTGGCAGTAGCTGTAGTCGTAGATAATCTGGCCTATCAGATCATGGCCGATTTTTACTTCAAATTCTATAAACCGAAAGTATTGTACAAAGTTTTTAAATCACAAGTCAAAGCAATTGAATGGCTATTAGATGTTAAAAACAATCCGGATGCTGACCATAGAAATAAACCGCTAAAATTCCCTTTCTTTAACTTCTAAGACATAGTATTTCGTAAATTCGTGTATTAAAAATGGGTTTGATTCACGAAATACTTGAAAAATATTGGGGATACCGCTCCTTTCGTCCTTTGCAGGAAGATATTATTCATTCCATATTAAATGGAAATGATACCCTTGCTTTGTTACCAACAGGAGGAGGCAAATCCATTTGCTTTCAAGTTCCTGCCATGTCAAAGGAGGGAATATGTATCGTTGTATCTCCTTTGATCGCATTGATGAAAGATCAAGTAGAAAATCTTACCAGCAGAGGGATAAAAGCAATTGCTATAACAAGCGCTATGCACAAAAGAGAGATCGACATTGCACTCGATAATTGTGTACACGGCAATATTAAATTCCTATACCTGTCACCCGAACGATTGGAATCTGAAATTGTAAAAGTCAGATTACAAAAAATGAAGGTGAGTTTCATTGCAATAGACGAGTCACATTGTATTTCTCAATGGGGATATGACTTCAGACCCAGCTACTTAAAGATCTTGCAGTTGCGTGAACTACTACCAAACATTCCAATACTTGCGTTGACAGCCACTGCCACACCAGAAGTGGTAAAAGACATTCAGCAAAAATTAGGGTTCAAGAAAGAGAATGTTCTGCAAAAAAGTTTTGAAAGAAAAAACCTATCATACGTTGTTTTACCTGAAGAAGATAAATTAGCAAGACTCATAAAAATTGCGAATAATGTAAAAGGCAGTGGAATTGTGTATGTAAGAAATAGAAAAAAAACACAGGAAATTGCCTCCTATCTGAAAAGCAATAAAATATCAGCCGATTTTTATCATGCAGGATTAGACATTAAAACAAGAGATACCAAACAAAGTAATTGGATACAAAATAAAGCAAGGGTCATCGTATGCACCAATGCCTTTGGAATGGGCATTGATAAACCGGATGTTCGATTTGTTGTACATATTGACCTACCCGAATCCTTAGAGGCCTATTTTCAGGAGGCCGGAAGAGCAGGAAGAGATGAGCAAAAAGCCTTTGCGATATTATTATACAATACCGGTGATAAATTAGAGCTCACTAGAAATATTGAAACCGGCTTCCCAAGTTTAGAGGAGATCAAAACAACCTATCAGGCATTGGCCAACTACTATCAATTAGCAATTGGATCGGGCTTGGGCATCACAAAGGATTTTGACATTGCGCACTTTTGTGACACGTATCAACTTCAAGCTATTAAAACATTCAACTGCTTAAAATTTATTGAAAGGGAAGGCTATATTTCATTATCAGATGCTATTCATCAACCATCCCGGATAAAGCTCGAACTGAATAAGGAAGATCTTTACAAGTTTCAGATATCCAATTCTAAATTTGATGGATTCATTAAGTTATTGCTCCGCTCCTATTCTAACCTCTTTGATAATTTTGCTAAGATCAATGAATTTGAACTTGCGAAAAAGGCGAATCTAAAAAAAGAAGAGATCATTAAAGGCCTAAACTATCTGCATCAACTTAAAGTATTAACTTATCTGGAGCAAACAGAGTTACCACAATTGACCTTTACACTCCCACGTGCTGATGCAAAGAATCTGACACTTTCAAAAGAAAACTTTGAATTATTAAAGAAAAGAGCCATTGCCAGAATGGAGGCTGTACTTGATTATGCTGAAAGCACACATAAATGTAGGAGCCAGATACTACTCGCCTATTTTGGAGAAACAAATGCTTATCGTTGTAATCAGTGTGATGTATGTCTAGAAGAAAATAAAAAGACACTTCACACCGATGAATTTGAAATGATAGCAGAACAGGTCAAACAACTCTTAGCTGTTCACTCACATGACCTGAAAGAGCTTGTTTCAAAAATAACAACAGGAAACGAAGAGAAGATATTGAAAAGTATCCAATGGCTGATCGATAATCAAGAGATCGTTTATGATCAGGGACAATACCTCAAACTCCCGGATTAAATCCTAAGAAGGAATACACTTCTTGATCGTAGCGATAAGCGACTCTATCATGATCGGCTTCGACAAATAGTGATCACACCCTGCTTCCAAACATCTTTCCTTATCTCCTTTCATCGCATGAGCCGTCAATGCAATGATCGGAATTCGATTACCTGTTAATGATTCTTTTTCTCTGATCATCTTTGTGGCCGATAAACCATCTAAAACAGGCATTTGAATATCCATGATGATCAAACGGATAGAAGGATCTGATTCAAACAGATTGACAGCTTCCTTCCCATTATTAGCAGTTATAACACGATAACCAGCTTTTTCAAGGATCAACTTCGTCAATCGCTGATTGATCAAGTTATCCTCAACAAGCATTACTGAATCTCTATCCTGCGAAACTTGACGATCATTTTTGTCAGACGACACTTTAGCAGCAAGACTGGGTCTATATGGAATAGTAAAATGAAAACTGGAGCCTTCTCCCAATTTAGAATCAACCCACATTTTCCCTCCCATCAACTCCACTATCTTTTTAGAGATGGTCAAACCGAGTCCACTGCCTCCATATTGTCTTGTAGATGAAGCATCTGCCTGACCAAACATATCAAATATTTTTTCGAAATCCTTTTCATCGAGTCCAATACCGGAATCCTCTACAAAAAAATGAATGAATGCATCTTCTAATTTTACATTCATTGTCACATGTCCCTCTGAAGTAAATTTAATGGCATTACTCAACAAATTGTTCAATACTTGACGCAATCTTAAACCATCAACCAATATTTCATCATTGATCTTTTCATCAATTTCTACGTGCAATGCCAAATTACTTTTTGACCCGATCAACAAGCCTTTTGCCATTATCTGAGCATCGATAAGCAATTCTTTTATAGACACCGGTGATATTTCTAATACCAATTGTCCTGCTTCAATCTTAGAAAGATCCAATACATCATTGATCAAATTAAGCAACAAATGTCCGCTCTCCTTAACGGTTTCCAGATATGATCGATGCTCTTCATGGAGCTTGTCTTTTAATATCAGATCAACATATCCAATGATCGCGTTCATTGGCGTTCTGATCTCATGACTCATATTCGCTAAAAATTCCGACTTCGCTTTATCCGACTCTTCTGCCTTTACTCTTGCTTTTTCCATCTCCTCTTCCACTCTTTTCCGTTCAAAAAAAGTTGGTATATCATATACAATATCCTCCTTCCTACCAGATGTAGCATCTTCATATTTTTTAATATGTCCTTCGATCTTGTGTGGCGGTGACATGATAAAACGGCACATATCATCACCTTTTGCTTTACAGGTAATTTCAACAGCTGTAAGAGGAATACCAAAACTTTGCTCACACCATCCGGATGAATAACCAGCATTCATGATACAAACAGGCGTATTTGATTTTTTACCGGAACGTA
The DNA here is from genome assembly GCA_016786925.1 of Bacteroidia bacterium. GTDB lineage: Bacteria > Bacteroidota > Bacteroidia > 2-12-FULL-35-15 > 2-12-FULL-35-15 > 2-12-FULL-35-15. The sequence goes on along the minus strand of JAEUTU010000068.1, from coordinate 42,707 downwards.
TCCAGGAGTCTGCTTCAAATGAAAAAGGGTGGTTATATACTAAACAAAAATCATCACCAGGACTAGGATTACTCTCAGGAAGAATATCTACATAAGCCCATCCTGAATAGGCAAAATGAACAGGGCCGGCAGAGAGTTTAGAAATAGGATCAGTCAAATTCATTTTTGTATGAAAATTAACCGCATCATTGATCCCGATCACATGTGCAATGTCAAATAAAAAATTTTTACCAATTGACATCGCTTCTTTTTCTCCCCGGTCTGCATACAAAAGTTGTATCGTATTTAAAAAATCTGTTGATAAAGCAGATGCCCTAACCAAAACATATCGTTGATCATTGATCTCGATGGTTCCTTTATTAGGTTCCATCTTTAGATTTTTAAAATACTCTCCTACTACCTCCTGCGCTTTGTCGAACAAGGATTTTACATTATCAGGCACATTAACAGTATTCAGATTTCGAATAGATGTAAAATCCCTTCGAAGCATAGCATTTTCATGCTTCAACTCTTCTACTATCTTTTTTAGAGATTGTATTTCCTGACTTTCTTCCTTCATTCAATGCAATTTAGAAAGATTAATACAAACTAACATATTGACATTTAACAATTTTTACTTTATATTATCGTAAAACAAAAAAGCGGCTTTTATGCCGCTTTTTTGTCAACCACCTATGGTTATTGTTACATTTTCACCATTTCCGGAACCGGTGCTTTCTTTCCCTCCACCTTTAAATGCTTTGGTATTATTATCAGGTGTACGATCGATCAATTTGTTATATGGATCTATACCACATTTTACTGGTTCTTCATCCACGATCAACTCTATATCCATTTTATTTTTATCGATCTTACGTTTTGCTAAGTACAATTCTGTCTCCGTCTTTTTCCCATTAATTTCTTTTGTTCCAAAAACACCAATATCTATCCAGTCATTTGGCATCACATCTTTCAATTTACCAATGCTATCTGCTTTCATTTTCTTCGTATCTATCGAAATTTTAACGAGATACTTCCCTTCTTTTGTTTTTGAATAAGAACATTTTGAAACTTTATTCTCATACAATGTGATCGTTTCAAACATATCCGTGATGATATATTTCAGACTATCGGGCGTTACTGCTTTTAAGTAATTAATAAACTCAATAGAGTTGGTATAAGGAGGTTCTTGGTATGCTACAGCTTTCACATATTTAGCAAGAGCTGCATTCAATGAGTCCTCACCTATATAATCTTTTAATGCGTACATCACAATACTACCTTTGTTATAATGGATGTATTGCTGATTCTCTACCAACATCAAAGGACGTTCCTTTTTCCCTTCTCTAGCTCTACCCTGTAAATATTGATTCATTTCATACTTCAAAAACTTTTTCATGGCTTGTTTACCGAATTCTTTTTCCATCACCATCAAGGCAGAATACTGACTCATAGTCTCAGCCATCAATGTTGAGCCCTGAACATTTCCACCGATCACCTGATGCGCCCACCATTGATGTGCCACCTCATGTGCCGTTACATAAAAAGGATAATCGATCGATTCAGGATCTGTATCATCTACTTTAGCAATAAAGCCAATGCCTTCAGAAAATGGTATCGTATTCGGAAACGATTGAGCAAACGTTGCATAACGAGGAAATTCTAATATTCTTACCTGACGATGTTGGTATGGACTAAAGTTTTTGGTATAATAATCCAAAGAACGTTTAATTCCTTTTATCATACGATCGATATTATATTCATGTCCTTTTTGATAGTAGATCTCAATTGCAACCTCTTTCCCATCCGGCAAAGATGATTTCCATTTATCCTTTTTCACCTGATAATCGGCTGATAGGAATGAATAAAAATTAAGGATCTTACAATCCATTTTATAATGAAAATATTTACGTCCGTCCTGCTCCCATTCTTTTTGTAAATATCCCGGAGCTATCGCTATTTGATCAGCAGATGTACTCACCACACATTCAAAATTGATCCAATCTGCATCTGAACTGATATAGGTATTCATACGGGCAAGACTATCTTTCACATTCGCCATTCGCTCCTTCTTACCCAAGCCGTATTTTTTACGCGCAGCTTCTTCACTTAACTCTACCTGATCGTTATAACCTAAACTAGGCAATATCATGCTATTAAAGAACGTTCCATTATAAACGATGGCTGTTCCCGGATCGGAATTCTTAAATCCTTTTGGGAAATACTCCAAACCAATATCCAGTTTTATTGAATCACCCGGCTTTAAAGCGCTGGAAAGTTTATAGACATAAAAACCATTTTCCTTGTCATCAATAACACGTGTTGCTCCTCGTTCAAATTTAAATTCCTTTATATCTACGTCCTGCAACATATTTAAGATCACAGAATCTACATTCCTATTCGACTTGTTCTTTAAGATATAATAGCCTTTTAATTTCGCGCCACGTTCATAAGGGAATATATCCACATTCCAGTTAGCGGCAACAATTCGTGGTTGTTGTGTCTTAGAAAGATGTTTGTACTTTTTCTCAAACTCAGCCTGAGATTCTTCCTGCTTTTTTGATGATACATTTTTATTTAAAACGTTTGTATTGTAATAGATAAAAGATCCGGCAGACAAAAAGATCAAAATAAACGCTGCAAGACCCATTTTAGCTTTCGCATTAAATAACGTCTTCGCTATTTTCAATCTCGCTTTAAACCCTTTTTCTTTTCCTCTTACCCACAGCAAATTAGAAATGACTAGTAGAATTCCGCAAAAACCAACCCAATAGGTTTTAAAGATCATAAATGAAAAAATCGTATGTCCATAGCCATTCATGTCGCTATATGGTAAACGCGGACCGCTGCTGTTAAACTGTGCTAATTGATTATTCCACTCTAATAAGTTAAACGCAACAGGCAATAAGATCAAGATAAGTACGGCTACAAAATATCCTACATACTTATTGTTGATGATCACCTGAATAGCCATTGAAAGTGAACAGATCAGCACCAACCCGATCAATTTGAATCCAAATAACTCTTTTAAATATTGCATCAATTCAACATTATAATAGTCATTATACATCTGTATAACCATACCTGTTATCATGATCACAAACAAAAGAACAACCTGAATTAAAACGAGTGCAATAAACTTAGAAAGGAATAATACCCATGGAGCCAAAGGAGCTGTTCCCACAAGCTCATCTACTTTTGCATCTCTCTCCCTCCATACCATAATACCGGAATAAAAAACAATCAAAATGATCATAAAGAACTGAAATGTAGCTCCACCGATCTGCAATATTTGATACGTAACGGGATAAGTCGATGTTCCATAGATCAAGCCTAACTGAGTAGTAACTGCGGCAAGAGTCAAAATACTCAGCGCCACAACGATCAGAAAGAAAATACTTTTAACAATTTTATTGAATTCAAACTTGGCTAAAAACCATACTTGAGTCCAACTGTAAGATGCAGAAAACACTTGTTTTACCTTTGGCATATCGGCTAATGAATGAACAGGAACGGATGCAATGGAGAGCATCTCTTTTTTATTCTTTCTTTTAAAGAAAGATACCGGCTCATTAAACTGACTGAATTTAAAACGGTAATACGTATAAAAAGTGATCCCAACACCTATTCCTAACCATAACAAACGGTTAAATAAAAGCACACCTGACAAAGGAATAGACAAGGAGTTCTGTTCTGCCGGTGACCAATATTCTGTAACATCATTAAATGCCAATTCACCAAATGGTTCAAACAATGCAGCCACCGTTTTATTATCAAGATCGCCCAGTAAAGATGTTGTGATACCTTTGATTAATATAAGTGCAACACAACCTACATAGCCGGCAATCATATTTCTCGAAAAAATAACAAAAGAGAAAAAGATAGCTCCAACTAATAATGTATTAGGCACAACAAAATATAAAAATGGCTCTAAATAATTCATGATGCTGAAAGCACCCAAACGCTCGGCTTCTATTCCCGGAAGAGCACAAGTGATCATATGACCAAAAACAGTTCCTGTTAGTACAAATAAGGCTACTAAAAAAGCAGCTGAAAAACGCCCGAACATATAACCAAACTTTGTGATCGGCTTGGTAAAGATCAGCGGATGCATATTGTATTGAAAATCCTTATACACAGCTGGAGCCATAATCGTAATAAGAATGATCGCACCGATGAGGTCTGTATTCAAACCATTAAGAATACCTGCAATAGCATTGGCTGAGTTGATAGTGGTATTGGAATCGCTGGTTGCTCCACCTAAAATCCCTGCAATTGCCGATGTTAGCAACATTGAGAATAAGAAAAATACCAAGAAAAATATATAGGTGGCCGGTTTTTTAAACCATAGCTTTAATTCAAAGAGAAATATCTGTTTAAACATGATTCGAAATTGTTAAGATAAATGATTAAAGAGATAATTACTTTGTAATGGTTGCAAAATAAACATCTTCCAGATCAGCTGTAACAGCAGCAAAAGAGCTGTCGGGCTGTGAAGTATGATAGACATGGATCTGTATCTTTCCTTCTACCACCTTAGTTGATATCACTCTAAAGTTTTTGCGATGCTCTTCCAGTTGTTCTTTATCGATCAATTTCGACCAGATCATTCCTTTCATATCATCAATTGTTTGTGCTGGTTTTCCATACAAAAGAACTTGTCCTTGATTCATGATCGCCATATTCGAGCACAGATTTCTTACATCCTCAACTATATGTGTAGAAAGGATAACAATTATATTCTCACCAATCTCACTCAACAAATTATGAAAACGGTTTCGCTCCATCGGGTCCAGACCCGCAGTAGGCTCATCCACAATAACCAATTTAGGATTTCCTAACAATGCCTGAGCAATGCCGAAACGCTGACGCATACCACCCGAATAATCCCCAATATTGCGTTTTCGCGCTTCCCATAAATTTGTTTGATTTAATAAAGCCTCACAAATTTCTTTTCTTTCTTTGGCATCTGCTATACCTTTTAAAATAGCAAAATGATTGATCATATCCCAGGCAGATACTTTTGGGTAAAAACCAAAATCCTGTGGCAGATAACCTAATATTTTCCTAACCTCATCCTTTTGAGTAAGCATATTCAGATCATCTAACATAATGGATCCGCTATCAGCCTCCTGAAGTGTAGAGATCGTTCTCATGAGCGATGATTTTCCCGCTCCATTGGGTCCTAACAAACCAAACATTCCGCTATTGATCTCTAAATTTATATTATTAAGTGCTTTTAAACCATTGGAATAGGTCTTAGAAAGGTCGGTGATCTTTAATTGCATTTTTTTAGAATTTAGTTATGTTTAAAAGTGACGAACACATAGCTCAAATAGTTACAGCCATAATTAATATAATTTGGTGCAACTTTTGAGATATAAATAACATCTTGTTATTGTTCCGCAAGTTATTCGGTTTTACTTATATAAGTCAAGAAAATTGTTACAAGTGGCAACATAAAGTTTTTTTACGTAAATTTGAAGTATTAAATATCTCATCTCATGAAGAAAATCATATTATCATTTGCTGCTGTTTTCGCATTTTTTGTTGCTGATGCTCAAAAAATGGTAACACAAAAATATCCGAATGGCAACAAAATGGCTGAAGGAATGATGTTTGGAGAAGAATCTTCTAGCACCGATTCTAAAGAAACAGCATCTCGCAAATCGGCTAGTCAGTCCAAAGAAGGGAAATGGTTAACCTGGTATGAAAACGGAAATCCTCGTTCTGAAGAATATTATTCCAATGGAAAAATGATCGGTAACTGGAAAATGTTATTCGAAAATGGACAAACGGAATTTGAGATCAACTTTACAAGTGGTAAAGCTGTTTATTTTTTCAAAAACGGTTCAAAGCATAGCGAAGGAACGATCAAAGACGGAATGGTAACAGTAGGTTTGTGGACCGGATACTATGAAAACGGAAACAAAAATTATGAAGGTTCCTATAATGATCAGGGGCAAAAGAATGGTACTTGGAAATGGTACGATGATAAAGGGAATCTGACCACCGAGCAAACCTACACGAATGGAACACTCACTAATACCAAAATCGTAAAGAAATAAAACAAAAATCCCCTTTAGCGTGCTAAAGGGGATTTTTGTTATGTTAATAATTCAAAATCGATTTTCCCGTAGGGTTTTCCGTTGATCATTAGTTCAATCGAATGTTTTCCTTTATAGTGCTTACGTGTACTAAAATCTTTAAACAATTGCTTTTTAACCACATGAACTTTTGAAGCCGGCTTTAGTTCGAGTTCTTTCAATTTAAAAACCTTTTCTGACCGTTCTGTCCCCTTTTTAGAATAATGAACAACATAATCGACCACCAACTTTTGTGATGTTTTTTTAGTCGATACAATATTAAAATCAAATTGTAAGCTTTCGCCAAGCTTTATTTTTTTCTTGTTCAGCTTAAATGCTTCCACCAGGATGCTAACATTTTTTTCAAAAGCAAATAACTGTAAGGCCTTTTTATCTCCTTTTTTAATAAGTGTCCGGCTTGCATGTTTAACGATCCATTTCGTATCAGCATTAGAATGATCCCATGATCCCACCATCGACAACATATATTCAGGATTATCTTTCGATATATCATTTAAATGATTGGCAACAGATTTTTTCACATACAGCTCCGTATCCGATTTTAATGCATCAAGTATACGCTTTGTTACTGATGGGTTCTGGATCACTTTATCGAGTTTAAACGACCAGGGTAAACGGGGACGGCTACCTTCACTGGCAAGTCTTCGAACATGATGACCGGTATCATTTGTCCATCGTTCCATGACTTTGATCGTTTTATCAAAATCCCGTTTCAAAAACTCACGGATAGCAAATTCTGAAGACCCAAATGAAGTAAAGAACTTTAAAGCCTCCATTGATCTTTCAAAATGTTCATGTCCGAATAATCCAACATAATCAGGAAACACAAGTGCAACATAGCCTTTGGGGCTATTCTCAATCACCTCATACATCACATTCAGAGATTTTACATAATCAGAAGGCAAATATTTATTTAATACAAGTGATGTATTTCTTAATCGTTCGTTCAACGACAAATGCTCTAGTCCCGCGGTTGCATCTTTTATGAAACTCTTTTCATTAAAAGTGGGATAAGCATCTTTTACTCGTTTGCTCAGGTCTTGGTAAAACTGTGCATTAAACATTTCTTTTAAAGGTTCAGCCATTCCATTCCTATTTTGTAGAGGCTAAAATAGTAGATTCTCCTCACTATTGAATGCTAAACAGGATATTTCATTATTTTTGACAAAAAATTTAATACCTGTGGAAAACAATCAATTTGACATTATCATTGTTGGTGGTGGGATCGTTGGACTTGCCTCTGCCTACAAGATCAACTTAAAATACCCTTCTAAAAAAATTCTAGTTCTTGAAAAAGAAAATGAAGTGGCTGCTCATCAAACCGGGCACAACTCCGGAGTGATCCATTCCGGCTTGTATTACAAACCTGGATCGTATAAAGCAAAAAATTGTGTGGATGGACGAAGAGAATTGGTTGAATTTGCAAAAGAGCATAAGATCAAGCACGATATCTGTGGGAAGATTGTTGTAGCCACAGAGGAATCTGAATTGGCGCACATGAATAAAGTATTCAATAATGGATTGGCGAATGGAGTTGAGGGAATTGAAAAAATAGATGCCAAACGCATAAAAGAAATTGAACCATATTGTGTAGGGATTGAAGGTATTTGGGTTCCATGCACAGGAATTATTGATTATGCTGATGTTTCCAAAAAATATGTAGAACTTATTCATTCTAAATTCCCTCAGAGTAAAGTGCTTACAGGGCATGAAGTAACGGCTTTTGAAAAACAGCAGGGGTATACAAATGTCATTACTCCTAAAGGATCTTTCAAAGGAACATATATTATTACATGTGCTGGTTTACAAAGTGATAGAATAGCCAAGAAAGAAGGCGCTAAAACAGATGCTGCCATTGTTGGATTCAGAGGAGATTATTACGACTTGAGTGATAAAGGACTAGAAAAAGTAAAGAATTTGATCTATCCCGTTCCAAATCCAAAATATCCTTTTTTAGGTGTACATTTTACACGAATGATACATGGAGGAACGGAATGCGGGCCTAATGCTGTTTTTGTTTTTAAACGTGAAGGGTACGGCAAAACTGATTTTTCTTTGAAAGATACTGCCGAAGCTTTTGCATTTGGAGGAACATGGAAATTTTTTGCAAAGAATATGAAATTCGGCTGGGATGAATACAGAGGAGCATTTTCCAAAACATTCTTCTTGAAAAGATTGAGAAAGCTGATCCCCACTCTTGAAATGGATGACCTTAAACCAGGAAGAGCCGGTGTTAGAGCCATGGCACTTGCCCCTGAAGGTGAAATGATCGATGACTTCAAGATCGAACTAAACGGCAATGCTATTCATGTTTTAAACGCTCCGTCACCTGCAGCAACCTCCTCATTAGCAATTGGAACTGCGATTGAGCAAATGGCCAGCGAACATTTTAATCTCAAATAATTGATTTTGTCGATATTTTTCTACCTTTAAGCCGTGGAAAAACCGAACTTAATCGAAACAAAGATTGCTATTATTTCTGTTGAAGAAAATGGGATAGGGTTTCAGTATTTTAAGGATAATGTTGTGCTGGATATACCTGAGCAACTAGAAAACTTAGAAGCGATTATCAAAGTAACTCAAAATAAACCCACTCCGTTTGTCGTCTATGCCGGAAAAAATGTGATCATTACAAAAGATGCGCGTGACAATGCTATTCCATTAGAGTCGAAATCACCGATAAATGCGAGTGCAATTGTAGTTCAAAATCTTGCCTACCGTCTGATCGCTGAATTTTTCATAAAAGTTCAAAAGCCTAAAAATCCATACAAAATATTCACAGATAAGGAAAGTGCCATCGAATGGTGCAAGCAATTTGTTGTAAAATAATTGGCTTTATCAAAAGGATTTCACACCCCGTTTTAAACTTTAATCATATTTAATCCTATTTTTACTCCTCAATAATTATTAAATCTCTTTTGCATGAAAAAATTAATCGTTAAAGGTCTTTATCTCGCTTCAATAGCTCTATTTATTAATACATCAGTAATAGAAGCACAGACCAAAACATACAAATATGAAAGTGTTTCCAATGATCCATTAAATGCCAGAATATATACACTCGACAATGGACTTACTGTTTATTTGAGCGTATATAAAAATGCACCAAGAATACAGACCTATATAGCAACCAGAGCCGGAAGTAAAAATGATCCGAAGGATGCAACCGGTTTAGCACATTATCTGGAGCATATGCTTTTCAAGGGGACCGATGTTTACGGAACAAAAAATTTCGAAAAAGAAAAGGTTGAATTAGATAAAATTGAAGCGCTTTATGAAGTGTACCGAAAAACAAAAGATGAAACAAAGCGCAAAAAGATCTATCATGAAATTGATTCGATATCAGGCTATGCATCAAAATTAGCCATTGCTAACGAATACGACAAAATGCTTACTTCCATTGGTGCTAAAGGAACAAATGCTTACACATGGCTGGAACAAACAGTATATGTTAATGATATTCCTTCTAATCAATTAGAAAAATGGTGCACCATTGAAGCTGAACGCTTCAGAAATCCACAATTACGTCTATTTCACACTGAATTAGAAGCAGTATACGAGGAAAAAAACAGAGGCCTGGATAACGATGGAGACAAAGCATGGGAGGCTCTTTTCGAAGGTTTATGGCCAAATAATACCTATGGATCTCAAACTACCATTGGAACAATTGAACATTTGAAAAACCCTTCATTGACGGAGATCAAGAAGTATTTCAACACCTATTATATTCCTAACAATATGGCCATCTGTTTATCGGGCGACCTTGATCCGGATGCAACTATAAAAATGATCGATCAAAAGTTTGGTGCATGGAAAAACAAGCCTTTACCTAACTATGTTCCATACGTTGAAAAACCTATTACTTCACCTGTTGCTAAGGAAGTAGTTGGGCCTGACGCGGAAAGTGTGATGCTTGGTTTCCGTTTTGCCGGAGTCGGAAGTAAAGATGCTGATATGATACAAATTGTCAACAAGATCCTTTCTAATGGTAAGGCAGGCTTGATCGACTTAAATTTAAACCAGCAACAAAAAGTATTGGAAGCCGGTGCATTTGATATGGAGTTCAAAGATTATTCAGCACACATACTGAATGGAAGCGCTAAGGATGGTCAGAAATTAGAAGAAGTGAAAGATCTGTTGCTACAGCAAATAGAAAAAATAAAAAATGGAGATTTCCCGGACTGGTTGTTAGCTGCAATCATTAATGACATGAAATTGCAACAGACAAAAATGTATGAGTCGAATGGAGCCCGTGCCGATGCTTTTGTAAGCGCATTCATTACTTCTACTAAATGGCAAGATTATGTCAATACGATCGATCGCTTGTCTAAAATAAGCAAACAGCAGATCATTGATTTTGTTAAGTCGAACTATACCAACAACTATGTAGTTGTTTACAAACGTACAGGTGAGGACAAAAATGTTCAAAAAGTAACAAAACCGGAGATCACACCGGTAGAAGTAAACAGAAATGATCAAAGCGAATTTGTAAAAATGATCATCAATACTCCGGTAAAAGAGATCGAGCCTGTTTTTATAGATTATAATGCTATCCAAAAAATTCAGGTAAAGAATAATGTGACCATGCTCTACACACAGAACACAGAAAACAAGACATTTGATATGTATTATGTTTTTGACATGGGCACCAACCACAACAAAGCGCTTGGTTTATCAATCGATTACCTGAAGTACTTAGGAACAGATAAATACACTGCGGCTGAAATACAGCAAGAGTTTTACAAATTAGGTTGCTCCTTCGATGTGTATTCATCCGAAGAACAAACCTGGGTGAGCCTACGAGGATTATCTGAAAACTTCTCTCCGGCTACAAAATTATTTGAACACTTATTAGCGAATGCGAAGCCTAATGAAGAGGCTTACAAAAATATGATAGGTGACATCCTAAAAAAGCGTGAAGATGCAAAACTGAACAAAAGCGAGATCTTATTTGGAGCCTTAGCTAATTACAGTAAATATGGAAAAAAATCACCTTATACTAATATCTACTCCAAAGCAGAGTTAGAAAAAATGAATGGTGAAAATTTAGTTGCTGAGATCAAAAAATTAAACTCCTTTGAACACAGGATCTTATTTTATGGTAACACCCCTGCACAACAAGTGGCAGATATGCTTAAAGAATTGCACCAAACTCCGGCAAATTTGAATAAAATTCCAGCTCCGGTACAATTTATAGAACAGGAGAACAATAATGAGATCTATGTGGTAGATTACCCGATGAAGCAAGCAGAAATCATTATCCGCTCAAAAGATGGAGCATATGACCAAAGCAATGTTCCTACCATTCGTCTATTCAATGAGTACTTTGGTGGAGGAATGTCATCCATTGTATTTCAAGAGATCAGAGAATCAAAAGCCTTGGCATACTCAGTTTGGTCGGGATACATGACTCCTTCTGATAAAACAAAATCGAACTATGTACAAGCCTACGTGGGCACTCAAGCCGACAAATTACCGGAGGCAATGGCCGGTATGTTTGAATTGATCAATAATATGCCTAAGGCAGATAATAACTTCAAAGCTGCCAAAGAATCGATCATTCAAGGAATAAGAACAGAACGTATCATTAAATCGGGAATCTTATTTAACTACGAAAATGCTAAAAAACTGGGCTTAGATCATGATATCAGAAAGGATGTTTACAACAAAGTACCGGCACTGACCTTCGAGGACATCCAAAAATTTGAAGAAACGCATTATAAATCAAAAAAATACACCATTGTGGTATTGGGCCAGAAAGATGGCTTAGATCTTAAAACACTTGAAAAATATGGAAAAGTAAGCTTCCTTACCCTGGAAGAAATATTCGGATATTAAGGCTTCTTCTCCCCGATATTAAAAGAGCTAAAACTTTGTTTTAGCTCTTTTTTGTTTCAAGCAAAATATGTACGTTTGTAACTCTCAAATAAATAGAACTATTAACACTAAACAAAAATAAGCTATGAGTAAAATTAAAGTAGCCAACCCTGTGGTTGAGTTGGATGGCGATGAGATGACACGCATCATCTGGAAATTCATTAAAGATAAATTGATCCTTCCTTATTTGGATCTTGATATCAAATATTTTGACCTGGGTGTTGAATACCGCGATCAAACAAATGATCAGGTTACTATTGATGCTGCGGAAGCGATCAAAAAATACAACGTAGGTATCAAATGTGCTACTATTACTCCTGATGAACAACGTGTAGAAGAATTCAAATTAAAACAAATGTGGAAATCACCAAATGGTACTATCCGTAATATTTTGGATGGAACTGTATTCCGTGAACCTATCGTTTGTAAAAATGTTCCTCGTTTGGTTCCAAACTGGACTGCTCCTATTTGTATCGGTCGTCATGCTTTTGGTGATCAGTACCGCGCAACAGACTTCGTTACAAAAGGAAAAGGTAAATTAACTGTAACATTCACTCCGGAAGATGGTGGTGCACCTCAATCTTTTGAAGTATTTAACTTTAAAGGAGATGGTGTTGCATTAACCATGTACAATACAGATGAGTCGATCAAAGGATTTGCTCACTCTTGTTTCAATACAGCATTGGCTAAAAAATGGCCATTATACTTATCTACTAAGAATACCATTCTAAAAAAATACGATGGTCGTTTTAAAGATATTTTTGAAGAGATCTATCAAAAAGACTACAAAGCAAAATTTGATGCTGCGGGAATCGTTTACGAGCACCGTTTGATCGATGATATGGTTGCATCTGCATTAAAGTGGAATGGTAATTTTGTTTGGGCTTGTAAAAATTATGATGGTGATGTTCAATCAGACACTGTAGCTCAAGGTTTTGGTTCATTAGGATTAATGACCTCTGTATTGGTTACTCCTGATGGAAAAACAATGGAAGCTGAAGCAGCACATGGTACAGTTACCCGTCACTACCGTGACCACCAAGCCGGAAAACCAACATCTACGAATCCAATTGCATCTATCTTTGCATGGACAAGAGGATTAGAATTCCGAGGTAAATTAGATGGCAATCAGGAATTGATCAATTTCTGCCAAACATTAGAGAAAGTTTGTATCGAAACTGTTGAATCAGGTAAAATGACAAAAGATCTTGCTGTTTGTATCCATGGAAACAAAGTAAATCATGGTGAACATTATCTTTACACAGAAGAGTTCTTAACGGCTTTGGATAATAATTTAAAAGCAAAATTAGGTAAATAGTCTTTTCTATTAAAACACAAAAGGCGCAGCTAAAACTGCGCCTTTTGTGTTTTAACAAATATCTTATATTTGCAGCGCAATTAAAAACCTCAAAAAAAAGAAAACATGGGATTAATGAAAGAATTTAAAGCGTTTGCTATGCGCGGAAGTGTAGTGGACCTAGCTGTCGGTGTTGTTATCGGTGGTGCATTTGGTAAAATTGTATCCTCTTTGGTAGATGATATTATCACACCGGCAATCTTAACTCCTGCATTAAAAGCAGCACAACTAACAGATCTAGCACAATTGGTGATACCCGGAACAGCTATTAAATATGGTAATTTTCTATCACAAATCATCTCTTTTATTATTGTAGCATTTGCCTTGTTTATGATCATCAAAGCGATCAATACAGCTAAAGAAAAAGCAGATGCAAAAGCTGCAGCTGAAGCACCTCCCGCTCCGCCTGCCGGACCTACACAAGAACAACTTTTAGCGGAAATTCGTGATCTTTTAAAAAAATAAATTTTGTTTGCGGAATATTCCGTTTAAAAATAATTTAACAATGAAAAAAATTCTATTCGTTGCTCTTGCTATCATTATTTCAAATATGGCAATTGCACAAACAAAAGATACTTCCTACTGGAAATTAGGAGGCATCACCTCACTTAACTTTACTCAATCCAGCTTTACAAATTGGGCTGCGGGTGGAGAGAATGCCATCTCTGCTTCTGCATTTACCAGTTTATTTGGTAACTACAAAAAAGGAAACTGGACCTGGGACAACAATCTCGATCTTGCCTACGGTATGCTTAAATCGGGTGATCAGAAATTTAGAAAAAATGAGGATAAGATCGACCTTACTTCTAAATTAGGTCGCTATGCCTTTTTAAACCATTGGTATTACACCGCTATGGTTAATTTTAAAAGTCAGTTTGATGACGGTTTTAACTTACCTGACGATTCCACGGTAATCTCCCATTTTCTTGCTCCGGGTTATGTATTGGGTTCTATTGGTATGGATTACAAATCAACCGATAACAGTTTAAATATTTACATTTCACCTGTTACTTCAAGAACCACAATTGTAAATAATCAAGGATTGGCTGATGTTGGAGCTTATGGTGTTCAAGCTGCTAGATATGACTCTGTAAATGGAATCTATGTTATGGTGGAACACGGAGATAAGATCAGAGCTGAATTCGGGGGATACATGAAATTAACCTTCAAGAAAGAAGTTTTCAAAAATGTTACATATGCTACAAAGCTGGAGCTTTTCAGCAACTATATGGATCGTCCACAAAACATTGATGTGAACTGGGAGAATATTTTATCCATGAAAGTAAATAAGTTCCTTTCTGCAAGTATTACAACAAATATGATCTATGACCATGACATCCCTGTGCCTGTAAAACGTACAGAAAACGGTATTACTGTTAATGGAACAGGACCACGATTACAATTCAAACAAGTGTTAGCCATAGGAATTTCCTATAAGTTTGGAAACAAGAATGCGAATGCATCTAAATAAAGCAAAAGCTTATTAACAAAGAAGCCTTGAGAAAATAGCTCAAGGCTTTTTTGTTTGCCTAAATATGGTCTTATATTTGTCTAATGGTAAATATGACAAAACGAATATTGATCATCCTCCTTCTTATGCTCCCTTTTTGCGTTGCTGCTCAGGAAACAACTAAGCATGGAACAATCAAAGTAGAAAAAAAGGGAAACATCAAAGCGGTTGTGTTTGATAATGTAAATCTTAGATTAGTTGCAATTGATAGCTATGGCAACATGAATGATACAGCAGTCATCGCATTCAGAATAAAAACAACAGTGAAAGGAGTTGCATATGATGAACCAACAGAAGGTGCTTCCCTTTCAAAAGAAATGAAATATCATTTAAGTCGTATTGACGGAGCTACACTGCTTTATTTCTCTGAAATAAAAGTAAAAGACAAATATGGGAATCTCATTAACTGGCCCGATTTTAAGAGCAAGATCGGGCATTCCTATGAAAAAGAAGAATAATTTTTAATATTAACATTCAATGTTATTCAATTCCCTCAGCTTTTTAGTATTTCTACCGATTGTATTTATACTTTATTGGTTTGTCATTAATAAAGATCTAAAAAAGCAAAACCTATTAATATTAATTGCCAGCTATTATTTTTATTCCTGCTGGGATACTCGTTTTTTATTTTTATTGATCTTCTCTACCCTTCTCGACTTTTTCACCGGAATAAAAATGAAGGAGGCCTCCTCTATTAAAAAGAAAAAATTCTGGTTTTGGCTAAGCATAGGGATCAACTTGGGATTTTTAGGCACATTCAAATATTTCAATTTCTTTGCGAGTTCATTTGCTGAAGCATTAAATAAACTTGGTTTACATGTTGATCCGGTTACACTCAACATCATATTACCTGTAGGGATATCATTTTACACCTTTCACGGCTTATCCTATGTCATAGATATTTACAAAGATAAAATACAACCCGAGCGAAATTTTGTGGATTATGCTGTATTTGTAAGCTTCTTCCCTCTGCTAGTTGCAGGTCCTATAGAAAGAGCCACTCACTTATTACCCCAAATAAAAAAAGAAAGGATCTTTAGATACGACAAGGCGGTAGATGGAATGCGACAGATCCTATGGGGCTTTTTTAAAAAGGTAGTCATTGCCGACAATTGTGCCGAATATGCCAATGAGATCTTTAATAATTACACAGAACACAACTCCTCTACCCTAATTATGGGTGCTTTCTTTTTTACGATTCAGATCTACTGCGACTTTTCCGGATATTCAGATATTGCGTTAGGAACAGCACGTTTATTCGGCATTGAACTCTTACGAAATTTTGCTTACCCTTACTTCTCCAGAGACATTGCTGAATTTTGGAGAAGATGGCACATCTCCCTTTCATCATGGTTCAGAGATTATATTTATATTCCATTAGGTGGCAGTAAAGTAAGTACACTGAAGAAGATCCGCAATACCTTTATTATATTCCTAATTAGCGGATTTTGGCATGGTGCCAACTGGACATTTATTGTTTGGGGGGCATTGAATGCGCTTTATTTCCTGCCATTACTTTTATTCGAGAGAAACAGAACAAACATTGAAACTGTAGCACAAGGAAAGCTATTCCCTTCTGTAAAAGAATTATTGGGAATGCTCCTAACATTTTCTTTAACCATTTTAGCTTGGATATTCTTCCGGGCTCAATCAGTGACAGATGCATTCAACTATATATGTTTAATCTTTACCAAACACGTATTTTCTGCACCTACCATCATAGGAACAACGCTATTATTATTAATTTTTCTATTCTTTATGATTGAATGGCTCGGACGAGAAAGACCACACCCATTAGGAATGGTTGATCTACTTCCCAAAAAAGCATTACGATGGTTCACCTATTTAACGATTCTAATGCTGATCATCATTTTTGGCTCATTCAACAACACAGAGTTTATTTATTTTGCATTCTAAATGAAAAAATTTGTTTTACAAATATTAATTTTCAGCTTACTGGCCTTAACACTAGTTGTTACCTCCTTAGAGATCTCTTCTTACATTGTGCAATCTAGAAATTTCAAGAACAGTGAAACAGAAAGTAACACATTGATCATGAAGGATAATGAACAATATGATGTTTTATTTTTAGGGATATCACATGCACGTAATTTTTCTAGACATAGGAATCATGAACTGATAGAAAAAATCACAAACAAAAAAGTAATAAACCTTGGTCAAGGTGGTGGGATATGCGGAGTCAATGAACAAAAATTCTATCTTCAATACTTTTACAGAAAAAAAAACAAAGCAAAGAATGTTTTATTTATTCTTTCCCCCCCATTAATGTATTCAGAAACCCTTCCAATCGCATCTAATACTTTCGAAGAAGAAGTTTTTTCAATAGACTTTTTTATAAATTATCTATTGTTTAAATCTGAAAATAAATCAGAAAGAATTATTGAATATATTCGGAGTAAATTGACAAAAAAATGGCTTTTAACACAGCCTCATTCAAAAGAAAACGAAAGCACCTTTCTGACTTCTGTCGATATGAAAATTGTAAAGGAAGGGTTTGTTGCCGCATACGGGGACTCATTGTCTCACACACGATTTACAAAATCGTGTGAAACAGTGGAGTCAATCATTGAAGAAACCAAAACAAATGATTCAAAAATAATTTTCATATTTCCTCCAGCACCATTTGGTAAGTGGCCGGGACATAAGTCTTGCATCGAATTTGCAAAAAAAATGGAACTAAAATACGGTTGCAAGTATTATGATTTTTCAGAAGCGATAACAACACCTGCCTACTACTACGACCATCATCATCTTAACTCAAAAGGGGTAGAATATTTTGCAAGAACATTTCTAAATCCAATTATTAATTAAACAGGAAAAAACTCTTTATTAAAATTAACCAAGTAGAGTTTCTTTTTTGCCCGTGTTAAAGCGGTATACAGCCATCGTAGATATTCAACATTCAGCATCTCATCCGTTAAATAACCTTGCTCTACAAAAACACAATCCCACTGTCCGCCTTGCGCTTTATGACACGTAACGGCATAAGCAAACTTAACTTGAAGTGCATTAAAAAAAGGATCTTCTTTCACTTTTTTTAAACGCATTCTCCTGTCTGCAATATCATTATGATCCAACAAAACAGAGTCGAATAACTTCTTATTCTCCGCTTGTGATAAAGCAGGTGCTTCTGTCATTATTGTATCTAATAATAAACGCACATCAATCTCCGGCTCATCCGGATAGTCGATCAATTTGATGCGGACATCGGCAAATCGAAAACCGTACATTTCTTGTATTTTCCCCACTCTGCTTATTTGAATGATATCACCGTTAGCTATAAATCCTGCTTTTGATTCTTCCGGCAACCAGAAGTAATTATTCTTCACAACCATCATGTAATCACCCGATGACAACTCATTTTCCTGCCAGCGAATTCTAGCTCTTATCTGTTGATTAAAAATATTTGCCCGCTTATTCGAACGTGTTATGACCATTGTCTCTTCAGCATCAAATTTATTGTATGCTTCGTTCAAAGCATCTTCTAATTCCGACCCATCAATTCTTTGTACATCTGAAAAACCGGATAAATTGAATTCAGGTTGATATTCTTTCTGCAATTTGATCTGCTCCCGGATAACTGTTGCATTTGATAAGATCCCGGAATCGTTCGACTGTCTCACAACATCCGTTAACTCAAACCAATCTACTTGGAAATAATAAGAAGCTTTTAAATATTCTATATCCAAAGCCGGACTCACATCCATTCCGACAGGAGGTAACTGAGCTGTATCACCTATAAATATCAATTTACAATTCGTTCCACTAAACACATATTCGATCAGATCATCCAGCAAACTCCCTGCACCAAACAAACCTCCTTGAGAAAGCCCACCGGTATTAGAGATCATGGAGGCTTCATCCACAATAAAAACCGTATTGACATGCAAATTTTGCTGCAATTGAAATGCGAAGCCTCCTTCCGCTGTTGGCCTACGAAAGTAGATCTTTTTATGGATGGTGTATGCTTGCTTTTTGGTATATCCGGCTAAAACTTTTGCTGCACGACCTGTTGGAGCAAGCAAAACAGGCTTAGCTTGAATAGCAGGCAATGCTTCTACCAAGGAACGAACGACAGTTGTTTTACCCGTACCTGCATATCCTTTTATGACAAAAATATGGTCAGCATGCGCTCCAAGAATGAACTCCGACAGTTTAGTCAAAAGACTCCTTTGTCCACTTGTGGTATCAAAAGGGAAAAATTTTTGTAACAGAATATTGAATTCTTGTGCGTTCATTCGTATCGATCACGAAATTACAAATAGAAAAGAGAATCGAAGAATAAAGCGGGTACAAGTATTGAACAATTCTCAAGAAACCTTATATTTGCCAAGCCTTATGGTAACCGAACTAAAGAATAAAATATCATTAACCAAAACGATCATTGATGAGTCGTACGATCCTTTGCAATGCAAAGAATATAGTATGAATATTCAGATCGGGAAAGATGATATTATTGTTGCGGTTAAGGAAATAGCAAAGAATAAATTCATTGCTATGGAACAATTTCAGTTTGTTCATAATTTCAATTTTGCTCTTATCGACAGCCTTTTGGAGGAGGTTATAAGAATGAGCAAATTGATCCCTCACAAATACAAGTCTGTCAATTGCCTAATTGTTAATCACCTGTCAACAATAGTCCCAAATTCACTATTTGAGGAAGACAGAAAAAAAGCTTTTCTAAGGTTCAACACCGATCTTCAAGGAGATGAATTAGTAGTGGTGAATGACATTAAAAACTTAAATGCCAAGAATATTTTTGCTTTGCCTTTTTCAGTAAAATCAAAAGTGGATTTTTTATTCAACAACGTTAACTACATCCATTTTTCTACGGTTTTAATTGACAATCTTTTACTGAACAATAAGAATCAAAATACAAAAAAAGTATTTATTCATGTTCAAAATTCTCATTTTGAACTGATCGTTATTGAATCAAACAATCTTTTATTTTACAATAGTTTCAACTATCAAACACCGGAGGATTTAATTTATTACTTGTTATTTGCTTTTGAGCAATTGAAATTAAACCCGGAAAAAAACGAATTGCACCTACTTGGTGATATTGAAAAGAATGACGCCATTTATTCGCTGATAAATAAGTACGTGCGCACAATAAAATTTGCAGAACGAGATGATGGATCTGATTACTCCTATCAACTCCAAAATCTCTCCAAACATATTCATTTCACACTACTGAATGCCTAAGCCATGAGGATCATAAGTGGCATACATAAAGGCAGAAGTATTCATGCACCCAAGAATTTACCGGTTAGGCCAACGACTGATTTTGCAAAGGAAGCCTTATTTAATATTCTAAGCAATCATTTTGATCTGGAAGAATGTTCTGTTTTAGATCTTTTCTGTGGAAGTGGCAATATTACTTACGAGTTTGCATCCAGAGAATCGAAAGAGATCACAAGTGTAGATATCAATTTCCATTGCACTTCATTTGTAAAAAAGACATGCTCTGATTTTAAAATGGATCAGGTAAAAGTGATCAAGAGTGATGTTTTCAGCTTTTTAAAAAATGCTTTCGGAAAGTATGATATCGTTTTCGCTGATCCTCCTTATGATCTTGAAAAAATAGAGCAGATACCAGACCTTGTGTTCGAAAAAAATATTTTGAAAGAAAATGGAATGCTTATCTTAGAGCATGGACCTAAAACAAGTTTTTTACAACACCCGCACTTCAAGGAGCACAGAAAGTATGGGAATGTAAACTTTAGCATTTTCAAGTAATTAAAAAACAGCCACTTACAAGAAAAGATAGTTATTAACAAGTACTGTTAGTAGGTGTTTTTTTTTGTAAGATTGTACTTGAAACTAAACAAACACTACATGAAGTATTTAAAACTACTTTCAATAATTTTTCTATTGGCAATTTCGGCCAATGTATCAAAAGCTCAAACAGTTACAATCACTCAACCAAATGGTGGTGAAATTTTGTATGCTTGTCAGACCTATACTGTTATGTGGACTCAAACAGGTAGTCCATCCAATTACTGGAACATTGATTATTCATTAGATGGTGGAACGATATGGACCTCGGTAACAAGCAATTATCTATCCACTAACGGGCAGTTTATTTGGACTGTTCCTAATGTTCAATCTACAACAGTATTGATGCGTGTTCGTGATGCACTAAATTCTTCAACACAAGATCAGAGCAATGCATTCTTTACTATTAATATTCCAATTATTTTAACTTCCCCAAATGGCGGAGAAATATGGCAAGGGAACACCATTCAAAACATTACTTGGAATGCAATTGGAACATCAAATACCTACACGATTCAATACTCTGTAAATGGTGGTAGTAGCTGGACGAATATTGTTACAAATTATGCTACAGTTACTGGAACCTATGCTTGGACAATTCCTGCTATGCCGACATCCACAAACTGCTTAATAAAAGTAATGGATCAGGTGCAAAACTGTATGCAGGATGTTTCCAATGCTGTTTTTACAATCAACGCTGCTCAACCAATCCTTATTACACCTAATGGTGGTGAAACACTTTCACCACAATGTAGTTATGCTATTACTTGGAACACTGCCACATTCTATACCAATGTGCTTTTAGAATATTCATTAAACAATGGTGCTACTTGGACTACTATTGGAACATACTCAAACACTGGTTCGCGTAACTGGGTGGTACCGAATACACCGAGCACACAATGCTTAATTCGTATCAGCAACTCTGGGTTGCCTTCACTTTTTGATGTAAGCAATGCTACATTCACTATTGCTACACCTATTACTGTTACTGCTGCTAATGGTGGAGAAACTTGGTATGGTTGTAATACTTATAATATCAATTGGAATGCTTCTACTTGTATACAATATTTTACAATTCAGTATTCTACAAACAACGGAACTTCTTGGAATACCATTGTTTCTACTCAACCTAATTCAAGCACATACAATACGGGAAACACGAACCAAACTTACTCTTGGTTAATTCCTAATGGTATTACTACTACACAAGCATTAATTAGAGTGTACGATTATTACACTGGAACTACTGTGGCTGATGTGAGTGATGCTCCATTTACTATTAATCCGAATGTTGACATTACCGTTACTTCACCAAACGGTGGAGAAACTTGGACTGGATTAACTACACAAACCATTACTTGGACTAACTTACCGGCTGCATCAGGACAATACAACATCCTTTACTCTACCAATGGTGGAGCTGCTTGGACTACTATCACCAACAACTTTGTAGGCAACTCCTACAACTGGACAGTACCAAACATCAACAACACAACGTGTCGTATTAAAATTGTAGATGCTGTAAACACCTGTAAAGAAGATATCTCAAATGCTAACTTTACGATTGCTCCTGCTCAACCAATCCTTATTACACCTAATGGTGGTGAAAGCTTGTATTCTGGCACCACCTATTCGATTACTTGGAATACAGCAACACTATACACCAATGTGCTTTTAGAATATTCATTAAACAATGGGGCTACATGGACCGCCATTGGAACATACTCAAACACAGGTTCTCGTAACTGGACAGTACCGAATGCAAATAGCAACCAATGTTTGGTGCGTATTAGCAATTCTGGGTATCCTTCTGTAAGCGATGTGAGCAATGCTGTATTTACAATTAAACCTGCTGTTACAGTGCTTACTCCAAATGGAGATAATGGTGTAACTGTTTGGGGCGGATGTACAGTAACATCCATTACATTTGATCGTTCACCCGCTTGGAATTATTATGATATTCAATATAGCTTGAATAATGGTGCAACTTGGACTACCATTGCCACAAATTGGTATACTACAGCAAATCCAGCAACTTATAATTGGAACATTCCAAACTCACCAACAGGATCGGCTTTGGTTAGAGTTACTCCTAATGGAACAACTTATTGGGATCCAAGTGATGCAGTATTCACCATTACAAAACCGGTAACTATTATTCAACCAAACTTTGGTGGAATCATGCAAGTGGGAAGTACATACACTATCTCATGGTCATCGGATGGAATCTCCAATATTTATGATATTTTTTATTCAACGAATGGAGGAACGAGTTTCACGAATATTGTAACGGGTTACAACACCTCAACTAATACTTATGCTTGGACAGTGCCAAATGCTCCGTCTTCAAATTGTAAAATTTGGGTAAGAGATAATATCAACAGCTGTAAAGCAGATACAAGTGATATTGCATTTACAATAAGTACAACTGCTCCGGCAATTGCATTAACATCACCAAATGGTATTAATGACACCTTAAATGGCTGTCATACGAAAACCATAACATGGACGGATTCACCTACAATAGGCACTTACGATATTGCTTATTCATTAAACAGTGGTAG
Organism: Bacteroidia bacterium; assembly: GCA_016786925.1. Taxonomy (GTDB): domain Bacteria; phylum Bacteroidota; class Bacteroidia; order 2-12-FULL-35-15; family 2-12-FULL-35-15; genus 2-12-FULL-35-15. The sequence goes on along the minus strand of JAEUTU010000068.1, from coordinate 19,511 downwards.
TACATGGGTTAATATTGTAACTGCTTATGCAACTGCAACACACAGCTATGACTGGGTTGTACCAAATACCATCAATTCAAATCAAGTATTATTAAGAGTACGCTCTACTTCTACTCCTTCTACTTTTGATTTAAGTGATGCATTCTTTACTATTAGAAATGGAAATTTAGTTGCAACACCAACAAGTGTTTCGGTATGTTCGGCAGTGCCTGTTCAACTAAACGCAACTGGAGGATTCAACTACAATTGGACACCAAGTACAGGTTTAAGTGCAACAAACATTTCGAATCCTGTTGCTACACCACCAAGTACAACCACTTATTATGTGCAATCAATTAATGGCTCATGTATTTTATCAGATACTGTTACCATTAATATTACAACAGGTGGTACAACTGCAAGTGTAGCTATTTCAGTTTCTCCAAGTACTAGTATTTGTACTGGAGCATCTGTTACATTTACCGCAACACCAACAAACGGAGGAACAACACCATCCTATCAATGGAAAGTAAATGGAAGTAATGTAGGAACCAACAGTACAACATTTACCTCAACGACTTTAAACAACAATGATGTTGTAACTTGTGTTATGACCTCTAACTTACCTTGTGTTTCTGGAAGTCCTGCAACTTCAAACACAGTAACAATGACAGTTTCTCCAAATGTAACACCGAGTGTTACGGTAAGTGCTGCTCCAGGAACAACCATTTGTTCGGGAACAAACGTTACATTCACTACCACTCCAACTAATGGAGGAGCAACCCCATCTTACCAATGGTTATTGAATGGAGCTCCAATTGGAACGAACAGTTCTACATTCAGTAATGCTGGATTAACGAATGGCAACACGATTGCGGTTGTATTGACATCGAGTGCAACATGTTTAACAACAAGCACTGCCACATCAAGCAATACGACTATGACAGTTAATAGCATTCCAAACCAACCGGGAACAATATCCGGCACAACAACCATTTGCGCTGGAACAACTAATACTTATAGTATTGCTTCCGTTGCTGGCGCAACGTCTTATACATGGACATTGCCTGGAGGCTGGACTGGAACTTCAACTTCAACAAGTATTTCAACAACCGCTAGCACAACAAGCGGGACCATTTCTGTTACTGCCAATAATGGCTGTGGAAGCAGTGCTGCACAAACAATTGCAATTACAGTAAACCAAACACCTGCCCAACCAGCAAGTATTTCAGGAACAACAACAATTTGCTCGGGCACATCCAACACCTATAGTATTTCACCAGTTGCAGATGCAACATCTTATACTTGGACTACCCCAAGTGGTTGGACTGGTACTTCTTCAACAGAAACAATTACTGCTACAGCAAACAGTACAAGTGGAAACATTACAGTGACAGCAAACAATGCTTGTGGAAATAGCACTTCGCAACAAGTTGCAATCACTGTAAATACAACTCCTGCAACACCTGGAACTATTTCTGGAAACACAACTGTTTGTGAAACAAGTACAAATTCTTACTCCGTGGTATCTGTGGCTGGTGCAACATCCTACACATGGACATTGCCAGCTGGATGGTCAGGAACATCAACAAGCACAAGTATTTCTACTACCGCAGGAACGACAGGTGGAACAATTACTGTAACAGCCAATAATACTTGCGGCAATAGCAGCGCACAATCACTTGTTGTTTCAACCAACGCTATTCCGGCACAACCTGCATCAATAACAGGAAATACTATTGTATGTCAAAACGCAACAGAAAACTATAGTATAATTGCTGGAGGAGGTGCAACTTCTTATACTTGGACATTACCAGGTGGTTGGTCAGGAACATCAACAACACCTAATATTTCAGCAACAGCTGGTACTGTTGGTGGTACAATTTCGGTAACTGCCAATAACACTTGTGGAAATAGTATTGCTCAATTGTTAAACATTACCATGAACACGATTCCTGCTCAACCAGGAACCATTTCTGGTAATTCAACAGTTTGTGAAGGAACCAACCAAACATATAGTATAACACCGGTTGCAAACACAACTAGTTATGTTTGGACCTATCCTTCTGGATGGATTTCTTCTGGAACAACAGAAACAAGCAACTCAACTGTTGGTGCAAATTCAGGAACAATTACAGTTGCCGCACAAAACACTTGCGGAACAAGTGCAACTCAAAGCTTTGCTGTTACTGTAAATCAGTTACCTCCAGCACCTGCAAGTATTTCAGGTAGCTTAACAGTTTGTGAAACAGCTATAGAAACATACAGCATCTCACCTGTAAGTGGAGCAACTTCATATGTATGGACAGTTCCATCAGGATGGTCGGGAACATCTACTTCAGCAACCATTTCAACAACAGTTGGTAGTCCAGATGGTAACATTACAGTTGCTGCTATCAATGGTTGCGGGACAGGGGCTACTACAACATTGGCTGTAATATCCACAACAACTCCTGCGCAACCTGCTCCAATATCAGGCATTACAGAAATCTGTGGAAATGGTTCGTTAATATCCTTCGCTACTACCGATGATGTAAATGTTGATGATTACACATGGACTTTGCCAACAGGTTGGACAGGCAGTTCATTTGACTTCAATATTACTGCAACAAATAGCGATTCATCAGGTGTAATTAGTGTGGTTGGATCAAACGTTTGCGGAACAAGTATTCCACAAACACTCAACTTCACGGTTAATCCTATTCCTGTTGTTACACTTTCATCATTACCAACTGTTTGTTTAAATTCTGCTCCATTTACTCTTACAGGCGGTAGCCCCACAGGTGGAGTATATTCAGGACCTGGTATAAATAATGACACCATCTTTGATCCTGCTTCAGCAGGAATTGGCACACACACTATCTTTTATACATATAATGATGGAACATGTTCTAATTCTGCAAGTAGCAATATTCAAGTGGATATGTGTACCGGCATTGAAATGGCCAACAACTTGAACAATACTGTTAGTATCTATCCTAATCCATTTAATGAGAACACCACATTCGCACTTTCTACTAACATTGATCTAGAAGGAATAATTATCCAAATAACCGATGTATTAGGCAGAGAAGTGATGCATTTTACCAATCTAAATTCACACAATCTAGTGATCAACAGAAATGGGCTTAATGCGGGTGTTTATTTATATAAGATCATAAATAACAATACTCCAATAAGTCAAGGTAAATTGATTATTGAATAATACAGAATTCTAAAAAACTAAAAAATCCCTTTCACATTGAAAGGGATTTTTTTATTTAATAAGATCTGTCGTAATTTTTGCAGATAATAAGCATAGTGGAATGCTTGGTCCGGGATGAACACTTCCTCCACAGAAATAAAGATTTTTGATCTTCTTCGAAAAATTAGGATGTCTCAAAAATGCAGCAAACTTATTATTGGAACTATTTCCATAAATAGCACCAAATGCACTGGAAGTACGTTTTTCTATCACTCTTGGATCAAATACCATTTCACATTCGATCATTGGGCGGATATCTGTTTTTAAGATCCGGTTTACTTTTTTGATCATTGCCTCACGAGCCTGATCAATCAATTTATCCCAATCCTGTCCTTCATTGTTGGGCGTATTGATAAAAGCAAACCAATTCTCACATCCTGGAGGAGCATCAGATGGCGTATGTTTGGAAGTGATATTCACATAAATGGTGGGATCATGATAGATCGTTTTCTTAGAGAAGATCGTATCGAATTCATCGCGATAATTCTCACTAAAAAGTATGTTATGCAGTTCCAATTCCTTGAAACTATTTTTTATTCCCCAATAGAAAATAATTCCTGAACTCGACTTCGGCTGATTCAGAATTTTTTCAGGTTTCTTAGCCGATGGCATCAATTTATGGTAGGTATTATACACATCCATATTACTGATCACCACATCATATTTTTCTATACCATGCTCTGTTCGAACACCTTTCGCTGCTCCATTTTCGATGACAATCTCATTGACAGGAGTTCCGAAACGATAATCAATTCCAATATCCTTTCCCAACTTTACCAATGAGGAGGTAATGCTGTACATTCCACCAACAGGATAATACGCCCCCTTCACGATCTCCACATGCGGGATGACATTTAGCGTTGCAGGCGCTAAATAGGGACTTGATCCGTTATACGTTGAATAACGGTTGAATATCTGCACCAGATGCGGATCTTTAAATGCTTTTTCATTTGCCCCGTTCATGGTATCAAAAGCACCGATCTTTCCAAAATTGATCAATCCTTTAGCAACAGCTTTCGTGAAAAAATTCTTGAATTTATGAAGAGAATTATGCAGAAAAACCTCTGCTGTTAGCTCATACATCTCTTCCGTTTTATCGAGATAATTAATGATCTCCTGCTCTTTTACCTTCGTTTTGGAAGCCATTTCCTTTGCATATGACTTTTTCCCGTGAAAACTGTCCAATACAGTGCCATCTTCAAAAAAATACTTGTAAACGGGGTCCAACTGCACATAGTTAAAATAGTCTTTCGGATTTTTCCCGGACAGAGTGATCAGCTCATCCACATATTCCGGCATGGTGAATACAGAAGGGCCCATATCGAAACGATAGCCCTTATTACTCTCTGAGGACAATTTTCCGCCAGGAAACGTATTCGCCTCATAAACAACCACTTTATAGCCTTTATTTCGCATTCTAATGGAAGCTCCGATACCCGAAATACCTGCTCCAATGATCGCACACGATTTTTGATTGTCCATTACTAATTATTTGATCTTTTTATCTCAAAAACAGCCCAAAAATATCTAAAATATATCAAAAAAAATCGATCGTGAGCAATATCATGGAAATCAATAAAAACAAATAATCCAAAACTTTGTATATATTGCGGAAAGGTCTATTTTTGCGTTTTTTCTAAAAAACTTACTAATTATTTTTAATAGACAATAAACAACGTACTTTTGCATTGCATTTGATGCAAAAGTGTTGATATAAAGCATATTATGATACTAATTGGAACAAAACCGCTAACATCTGACGATTTTTTTAAGATCTTATATCAGGGTGAGAAGATTGAATTGGATGCTGCTGCACTTAAAAAAGTAGCCGAAAGCCATGAATTCCTGAAGGATTTCTCCAAAAATAAATTGATCTACGGCATCAATACCGGGTTTGGTCCAATGGCTCAATATAAAATTTCCGAGCAAAACCAGCTGGATCTTCAGTATAACCTCATTCGAAGCCATACTACAGGTGCAGGTAACAGACTTTCTGATATCAATGTAAAATCGGCAATGATCTGCCGCCTCAGCTCATTAATGCAGGGCTATTCCGGCATTCATCCTGAGGTAGTTGAATTATTAAGAGACTTGATCAACAAAGAAGTTTATCCTCAAATTTTTGAGCATGGTGGTGTTGGTGCAAGTGGCGACCTTGTTCAGCTGGCACATTTAGCATTAAATCTTATCGGTGAAGGAGAAGTAACCTACAAAGGTGAATTACGCCCAACGGCTGAAGTATACAAAGAAGTGGGTGTAAAACCAATCACAGTGCGTTTACGTGAAGGATTAGCATTGATCAATGGAACATCGGTTATGACCGGAATAGCCATGGTTAACCTTTTACATGCGAAACAATTATTGAACTGGAGTTTATCCTCTTCCATGTTGATCATTGAAATGGTTGAATCTTATGGCGATCATTTTTCGAAAGAACTAAATAGCGTTAAACCACATGTTGGTCAGCGCCTTGTAGCCGAAGCCATGAACAAGGCAATGGCAAACAGCAAACTCATCCGTAAGCGTGAAGAACACTTGTTTGATTCAAAACTTACCGATGTTGAAGTATTCAAAGACAAAGTACAGGAATACTACTCTATCCGCTGCGTACCACAGATACTAGGACCTGTTCTGGACACAATACTATTCACCGAAAGTGTTTTAGAGAACGAAGTTAATTCGGTGAATGATAATCCAATTATTGACAAAGCCAATAACAACGTATTTCATGGTGGTAACTTCCATGGCGATTATGTTGCCTTGGAAATGGATAAACTAAAGATCGCGATCACAAAAATGACCATGTTGGCTGAACGTCAATTGAATTTCTTAATGAATGATAAACTAAATGGTAAATTACCTCCATTTGTCAATTTAGGAAAATTGGGATTGAATCTGGGAATGCAAGCGGCACAGTTCACAGCTACATCTACTACAGCCGAGAATCAAATGCTTTCCAACCCAATGTACATTCACAGTATCCCGAACAATAACGACAATCAGGATATTGTAAGTATGGGAACGAATGCTGCATTGATCACAGCTAAAGTTGTTGAGAATGCGTATCAGGTACTTGCTATTGAGCTATTGAGCGCAATACAGGCAATTGATGCACTTAATTTCAGCAGTAAACTTTCCAGCGATCTAAAAGGCACTTACGACAGGATCAGAGGCATTGTTGAGCGTTTTGAAAACGACAGTATCATGTACAAACGATTAGAGAAAGTAAAACATCACTTACAGGCGAATAGTCCTGCACACATTTAAATTATAACAAAAGCTCTTAAACATATAAAATTATGAAATACGCATTAGTAACAGGAGGTTCACGTGGAATTGGTCGCGCTATCTGTGTTCAATTAGCAGAAATGGGACATTATGTGATCATCAACTATACATCAAAAGCAGATGAGGCCGAAAAGACATTGGCAATGGTTCGCGAAAAAGGGAGCAATGGGGAGATCATGAAATTCGATGTTTCCAACCAAGCTGAAGTTGAAGCTGTATTGGGTGGATGGGTAGAGAAAAATCCTGATAAAACAATTGAAATACTTGTTAATAATGCAGGTATCCGAAAAGATCAACTGTTAATGTGGATGAGCAATGAAGAGTGGAATACTGTATTAGGAATTGGCTTAGGAGGATTTTACAATGTTACACGCATCATCATCAAAGGCATGTTGGTGAAGAAATACGGTCGCGTAGTGAATGTTGTATCACTATCCGGATTAAAAGGCTTACCAGGTCAAACGAACTATTCAGCTGCAAAAGCAGGAGTTATTGGCGCAACCAAAGCATTAGCGCAAGAGGTTGGCAGAAGAGGAATTACTGTTAACTGTGTTGCTCCGGGATTCATCAAAACAGATATGACTGAAGACTTGAATGAAAAAGACTTCAAACAATTGATCCCGGCAAACCGCTTTGGAACAGCTGAAGAAGTTGCTGATGCTGTTTGTTTCTTAGCATCCGACAAAGCCACATACATCACTGGACAAGTGCTTTCTGTGAATGGTGGATTGTACAGCTAAGTTGTTTAAAAAATATATGTCTGTACATTGAAAAATTGAGTATTTTTAACTTCTTTTTTAGCAGAAATTAGATGAATAATAGGGTTGTAATAACAGGTTTAGGAATTTGGAGTTGCCTCGGAAAAAATCTGGAGGAAGTAAAACATTCATTGTACACCGGAAAGTCGGGTATTGGAATGGATATGGAACGCAAAGCTTGGGGCTATCGTTCCGGTTTAACTGGCATTGTAGAAGCACCTCAATTAAAAGGTCTATTGGATAGAAGAGCAAGAGTTGGTCTATCAGAAGAAGCAGAATATGCATACATGGCAACCATTGAGGCTATGAAAAATGCTAAAATGGAAATGGATTGGGTCGAAAAAAATGAAGTTGGAATCCTCTACGGAAATGACAGTTCAGCAAAAGCTGTTTCCGAAGCCATTGACACCATCAGAGCAAAAAAAGATACTACACTTTTAGGATCAGGTTCCATTTTTCAGTCGATGAACTGTACTGTTACCATGAACCTATCCACTATTTTCAAATTAAAAGGCATCAACTTTACCATCAGTGCAGCATGTGCCAGTGGCTCCCACTCTATTGGATTAGGTTATCTAATGATCAAATGGGGATTACAAAAACATGTGATCTGTGGTGGTGCGCAAGAGGTGAATCCTTTTGCCTTTGGAAGTTTTGATGGTTTAAGTGCATTCTCTATTCGTGAAAATGATCCTACCAAAGCGTCACGTCCATTTGACCGTGATCGTGATGGATTAGTTCCTAGTGGTGGTGCCGCTACTGTAATTTTGGAAGATTATGAAAGTGCCGTTAAACGTGGAGCTCCTATCTTAGCTGAAGTGATCGGATACGGTTTTTCATCAAACGGTGATCATATTTCTAATTCTAACGTGGATGGACAAGTTCGTTCATTACACATGGCATTAAATGGAGCCGGTGTAAAAGCTGCTGATATTGATTATATCAATGCGCATGCTACTTCAACTCCAGGCGGTGACAGAACAGAAGCACAAGCAATTGATATGGTGTTTGGAGAATCAAAACCGTTGGTTAGCTCTACCAAATCAATGACCGGGCATGAATGTTGGATGGCAGGAGCCAGTGAGATCGTATATTCAATGCTAATGATGCAGAATAACTTTGTTGCTCCCAATATCAATTTTGAAAATCCTGATGAGGCATCAGCAAAATTGAATATCGCTGCACAAACAACTGAAAAAAATATTGATATGTTCTTATCCAATTCTTTTGGATTTGGAGGAACAAATTCATCTTTGATCGTTAAGAAAATAAAATAAACAATATAGAAACACTATTACCAACATGACACAAGAAGAGATCATTAGCAAAATCAACGAATTTTTAGTAGATGAATTTGAAGTAGATGCCGAGAAGATCGTTCCTACAGCTAACCTACGCGAAACATTAGACCTTGACAGTTTAGACTATGTGGATCTGGTAGTTATCATCGAAAGCAATTTCGGATTCAAAGTGGTGGCTGAAGACTTCATCAACATCCACACATTCCAGGATTTTTATGACTATGTAAATAGAAAAGTAGCAGAAAAAACTACTGCATAAAAAACAATACAAATGTTTAGTTGTTTCTAAAGACAAACTAAAACTTTCATAACATGGCAAAGTGGGAAGGCAAATCAAGAGGAACAGTACTTGGTCATAAAATTTTTGTATTCATTTTAAATCATTTAGGGCTAAAACCGGCATACATCGTATTACGGTTGGTAGCCCTTTATTATTTTTTGTTTGCACGTAAATCAAACAAAACCTCCTTTTACTTCTATCATGAAGTATTAAAATATAAAAAGACGACTGCCTATTTGAAGATCTACAAAAACTATTATCTGTTTGGACAGACCATTTTGGATAAAGTAGCACTGATGGCCGGAGTAAAAACCAATTTTACCATCAACCATGAAGGAGGCGATCAATTAGACAAAATTGCAGCTATGGGCAAAGGTGGTATACTCATTAGTGCGCATATAGGTAATTGGGAGATTGCCGGACAGTTATTAAATCGTTTGAACACCACTTTTAATATTCTCATGTATGAAAATGAAAGGGAAAACCTGAAAAAATACATGGATGGCGTTCAAAAGAAAAAAAATGTCAAGATCATAGCTATCAAAGATGGTGAGATGGGGCATTTGATCGAATTGCACAATGCATTTAGCAATAATGAATTAGTGGTAATGCATGGAGATCGCTTCAGAGATGGTGTTCAGACATTGGAAGCCACATTCCTTGGCAAAAAAGCCCTTTTCCCTGCAGGTCCATTCATTATGGCTGCTAAATTCGGAGTCCCGTTATCAGTTGTTTTTTCAGTAAAAGAAAGCGATAGTCATTATCACTTTTTTGCATCTGAACCAATTGAAGTAAAACGTGCAAGAACTCCCGAACAAACAGAAAAAGCGGTGCAGGAACTACTTCAAAAATACTTAGCAGAGGTAGAAAAAATGGTACTTCGTTATCCTGAACAGTGGTTTAATTTCTATGCTTTCTGGAAAGAACAAGGAGAAAACTAAAATCAGTAAGATTTTAGTTTTTTCGACTTTTTACAGATTGTTACAAAAGCTGTTTAGAATTACATTTGCTTAACAATTTATTTTAATCTATGAAAAACAAACTATCTCTTTTGATCATTTCTTTTATATCAATGATCAGCACCGCACAAAATGTAGCATGGGTAAAACAAGGAAAAGCTCCTAAAACTGAATATGGAAATGGCATTGCATTCGACAATGATCAATTCGTATATGTAACTGGAAAATTTCAAGACTCCATTCGCTTTGATCAATATTTACTCACAGAACCATTTGGAACCTATTGTGTAAAATACGACACTTCAGGGAATGTTCAATGGGCCATCGAAAATGTAGGGGGCGATGGTATAACTTACAATGGAAACGGAGCCTTGTATTTATACAACAATCAAAACACATCCATTCAAAAGATCGATCTTTCCGGGAATGTAATTTGGAACAATGCCATATTCAATAGTAGCATGTTTGGAACCAATGGATTTCTAGACCTGTACTGTAAAGGCAATGATATATACGCAACCGGATTTTATTCGGGGAATGCAACTTTCACAAATTCAACGCTAATAAATAATGAGCCTACAAGTGGAGATTGGGATATATTTATTGCAAAATTAAATGATTCAGGAGCAGACGTTTGGACTGCTACTGCAGGAGGAAATGGTTTGGATAAAGGGTATGATATTATAGTTGATGACAATAACAATATCTATACAACCGGATATTTTAGAGATACAGCAAATTTTTCCGGAATACAGAAGATCAGCAATGGAATCCAGGATGTATATATTGCCAAATACGATTCGAATGGAAATATTGTTTGGGTAAACACTTATGGCGGAACCGGTTTTGATATGGGAGGAAGATTAACGATTGACAACAATGCTAATCTATATACAATAGGACGATTCAATAATACAGTTTCTTTTGGTAGTAATTCATTGACAGCAACAGGTAGCGATGTATTCATAACAAAAACAAGTCCATACGGTTCATTGTTTTGGACTAAAGCTGTATCGGGAATGGGTAATGATGAGGAAGCAGAAATTCAATACATTAATGGAAAAGTTAATTTCATCGCAACAACAGCCGGTACTGTTACATTAAACAGCTTATCTCAAACTCAATTAGGGGGGCTAGACATGTGCTTCGGAACGATTGATACTGCCGGAACCGATCTTTGGCTAAAACTTTATGGTGGCGCCACAGACGATGAGGCCAATGGAATAGTATGTCATGAACAAAACATTTATTTTTCAGGAAATTTCAAAACAACGGCCAACTTTGACACCTACTCTCTTGTAAGTCAAGGCCAATGGGATATGGTTATTGGAAAGATCGGACCATCAATCGCTACAACTATTAATGATAGTCATTATCAAGAGCAAGCAATTTTATTCCCCAACCCTACTTCTGATAAAGTTTTTTTACAAACAAGATCAGCTATTACCCGTTTAGAAATTTATAATTTATCAGGAAAATTGATTTCTACACAAGAGTTACAAGGCAATGGCTTACATGAGATCAAGGTCGATCTCGCGGAAGGACTCTATTTAATCAAGCAAACGGACAATAACTCTTCCCGTATCTCAAAATTGTCTATCGTAAAATAATCATTTATACTATTTTAGAAAAGCTCCAAAGAATCTTTGGAGCTTTTTTCATTTAATTAAATCAACAATATTAATTGTACATTTACAATTAAGAATCAATGATTCATATTTCGCATGCAATGTCCAACATCTTTGAAAATAAAACACTAAAACAAGTAGATTGTATTACGCTCGTAAAAGGTGAATACGACAATTGTCAATTCATAAATTGTGACCTTACAAATTTTGATCTGTCAGGATATTCTTTTACTGATTGTAGTTTCTCAGAATGCAATATCAGTTCTGTCAAACTAAACAAAACAGCACTCAAGAATATACAAATGAAAGGTTGTAAACTGCTTGGTTTATCATTCGATCGCTGCTCTGATTTTTTATTTGAAGTGCATTTTGAAAATTGTATTCTTAACTTTTCATCTTTTCACAATGTAAACTTGAAGAATTCATCATTTAAAAGCTGTACCATCCATGATGTCGATTTCACTCAAGCCGACCTAAGTGCAATAAACATGCTTAATTGTGATCTTCTGAATAGCAAATTTGAACGAACAACATTAGAAAAGACCGATTTTAGAAGTGCTTATAACTACTTGATCGATCCGGAGATGAACCTTATAAAAAAGGCTAAATTTTCCAAAGAAGGAATCTCCGGACTTCTAACTAAATATGATATCATAATTGAATAAACATGAAAAAACTTATCCTAATCCTTTCCCTACTTTATACAATCAACATAAATGCTCAAATTTCACATTTCTCCCCATCCCCTATTGCACTTGGAGAATCAATTAAAATTGATTCGAAAGAGTTATATGAAATCAGAACATTAAATATTTACCTCCCGGATGGCTATTCCCCTGATTCAGCAAAAACATATCCTGTGATCTATCTGCTGGATGGCTCTGCCAACGAAGATTATATTCATATTGCAGGACTAACAAATTTCTTGAGCATGTATGGTTTACTTCCGAATTCGATTTTGGTGGGCATTGCTAATGTGGATAGAAAAAGAGACTTCACCTTTCCAACAACGATAGAAAAGGATAAAAAAGACTTTCCTACAACCGGTAGCTCTGAAAAGTTTATTGCATTTATTGAAAAAGAATTACAGCCATTTATAGAGAAGAACTACAAGACTAATTCTACAAAAACCATCATTGGTCAATCTTTAGGTGGTTTGCTGGCAACAGAGATCTTATTAAAAAAGCCTTATTTATTCAACAATTATCTAATTGTAAGTCCTAGCTTATGGTGGGATCAAGAATCATTATTAAACAGTGCATCAACACAACTCCAACAAAACATAAAATCTAATTCTATAAAAGTGTATTTAGCTGTTGGCAAAGAAGGTAAAATAATGGAAGGTGATGCACGAAAATTAAACGCCATATTATCGGACAATAAGAATTTAAAAATAAAATTCGGCTATTTCCCTAACGAAAACCATGCAACGATCCTTCACAATTGCGCTTACCAGGGGTTGGTAAAATTAAATGAGCAATAAATTAGAATCGTTCGCTTTCCTTTCCTAAAACCTCGGTAGCTTCCATCACGATCATCTTCACATTGGGATCGTAATTGGAAACTAATTGCTTTAAAGAATTCAAGCGATTCTTATCGATCATAATGAAGATGATGTCTTTGTATTCATTCACGCCTAGATCATTCCCTTTTACAATCGTTCCGGAAACACCCAATTCAGAAGAAATAAGCGTACTTAATTCAGTTAAATTCTTTGAAGAAGAGATGTGAACAATTTTCTGACCTTGAACACCCACCAACACAGTATCGATCAAACGGGAGGTAACATAAATACTGATCAAACTCCACAAAGCCAACTCAATACTTTTAAAAACAATACTGGCAGAAACCACAACCAGCGCATCTAATATTAAAACAACCGTACTGGTCTTTAAATTAGAATTAGCCGCAATGATCTTAGCAATAATACTTCCTCCACCGGCAGAGGCCCCGCCTTTGAAGATCAAGCCCAAACCTACACCAACCGTAACACCGCCATATAAAGTCGCTAACATCAAATTATTACTCAATGCAGGCAAATGAATAATATGAGCAAGTACATCCACAAAAACTACGATCGCCAAAATGCAGAAAACGGTTTTTATGGCAAATTTCCTACCTAAATACTTTAATCCAAATGCTAATAGAGGCACATTGATCAATGCCATTAAAACACCAACTGGCAAATTGAATACGGAATTTAAAACGATCGCAAGACCGGCTGTTCCACCTGTAGCAATATGGTTAGGAGAAAGGAATGCAACAACACCAAAGGCCATGATCAAGCTACCAAGCATAATGGAAGCATAATTCAAAACCTCTGTTCTATCCGGTTTCATGAAGAAAAAAAATAATTAGTTTTCTGAGATCTTATTCGGATTCTTCTTCTGAAGAACTGCAGCTACTAAAAGCGAAACCAATAATCCGAAAAACAGAACCGGAGGGATCAGTTTAAATGAGCTAAAATTTCCACGTTCGCCATCTAAGTACTTAGGAATATCCTCTGCCTTGAACTTATCAGGATTTTGAAGCATATAATTCTTTGCCTCACTTAAAAAGAAATCAATTGTATCCGGAGTAATGAATGTATAGTAAATGTAATTAAAGATCGCCATCACAGCAGCTAATATGAAACTGAACAGAATACCATTCTTTACCGCTTCCTTAAATTCCATAAATCCACCCTCTTTTCTTTTCATTAGATAAATGGAAAGAAATATTCCGATCACCAACATGGCAAACGTAACATAGTTACGATACATATATACTTTTACTTCATAGAATCCGATCGACTTAGCAAAAGCATACCATGCCACACAATTTAATATTCCTGCAACTAATGCAGCTTGAACAACAATGCTTATTTTTTTCATAAATACGTATTAATTCTCAATCCTACCCATTCATTGCTATTAAAAACTCCTCATTGGTTTGCGTGTTTTTCATTCTATCTTTCAAGAAGTCCATCGCCTCTACCGGATTCATATCCGATAAGTGCTTACGCAATATCCAAACACGTTGCTGTGTTTCTTTGTCCACCAATAGATCATCTCTACGTGTACTTGACGCAACAATATCAATAGCCGGATAAACACGTTTATTAGCAATTTTTCTATCCAACTGAATTTCAGAGTTACCTGTTCCTTTAAATTCTTCAAAGATTACCTCATCCATTTTCGAACCTGTTTCAGTAAGTGCCGTTGCAATGATCGTTAATGATCCACCATTTTCGATCTTACGCGCTGCACCAAAGAAACGCTTAGGCTTATGTAATGCATTCGCATCCACACCACCACTCAACACCTTACCTGATGCAGGTTGAACGGTATTATAGGCACGAGCTAAACGAGTGATAGAATCCAATAAGATACACACATCATGACCACATTCCACCATACGTTTTGCTTTTTCAAGAACAATGTTCGCGATCTTAACGTGACGGTCAGCTGGTTCATCAAATGTAGATGCCACGACTTCAGCCTTAACGCTGCGAGCCATATCAGTTACCTCTTCCGGACGTTCATCGATCAACAAAATGATCAAATACGTTTCAGGATGATTCGCTGCAATAGCATTGGCAATATCCTTCAATAAAACAGTTTTACCTGTCTTCGGTTGCGCTACGATCAAAGCACGTTGTCCTTTACCAATTGGAGTCACAAGATCAAAGATCCTGGTGCTCATATTGGATTGAGGATGTCCTGTCAATTTAAATTTCTCATAAGGGAACAATGGTGTTAAATAATCAAATGGAACACGATCACGCACGTAAGCCGGTTCGCGACCATTGATCTTTTCTACTTTGATCAATGGGAAATATTTCTCCCCTTCTTTTGGAGGGCGGATACTTCCTAATACTGTATCACCTGTTTTTAAACCAAATAATTTTATTTGCGACTGAGACACATAAATATCATCAGGTGAATTCAAATAATTATAATCAGAAGAACGTAAAAATCCATATCCATCAGGCATGATCTCCAACACCCCTTCACTCACAACGATACCGTCAAAATTGTACAAGTCTTCTTGCTTCGGCTGGCGTTGCTGATTATGCTGATGATGAGGTTGTTTAAATTTCTGATGTTGCTCTTTGCGTTCTTGAGCTCCTTGATCCTGTTCTGTTTTCTCAACGGCATCGGAGTTAACAGTTGTTTCCTCATTTGTTGAGACAACAGGCTCATTGCTTTCTACTTTCGGAGTAGCAACAAATTCATCATCATTAAAAAATGAAGCAGGGCTCTCCACTTTCGATTTAGGCTCAGCATCAATATTATCTAAACGTACTTTGCGTGGACGGGGAGTTTTTGTTTCTTCAGGCTTTGCTATTGCATCCGCAGCCGGAGGATTGATCGCTTGCTGATCAAGTATCTTATAAATAAGCTCTTGTTTTTTTAGAGCTTCGTATTTCGGAACATTTAAACTCTTAGCAATTTCTTTAAGCTCACCAACAAGCTTATTGTTTAATTCGATAATATCGTACATAGGGTTTGATTTGGTTTATAAGTGCTCTAAGAAAAGAGCCTCAAAAATTGAATATTTTTTAGAAAATAATTTTGTAGACTATAATTTTTGTGATTGTTACGTTATAAGAATATATAACAGTCGAAACGCACTGCAATAATACAAGTTTTTTTTGAAATACAAATCGTTATTCCGAAAAAAATGGCTTAAAAATTGTCATTTAAATCCTAAAATGATAATATTGTACTACTAAAAACCAAAAACAATGAAGAAAGTTTTATTTATTTGTTCTATGGCCATTTTTACACTTGCCATGAATGCACAAACAGCAAGCAAACCAGCTGCTAAACCAGCCCCAAAAGCTAAACTGACATCAAAAGACAGTCTAATGTGCGGTAAACAATGGAAAGTTGTTACAATTGAAGAATGGGGCGTTGTGAATAAACCGAACGAAAAGACGCAAAATGATATGCTTTCCCTCAATTTGGACGGGACTTATAATCTTATTTTATTCGGAAATAAAAAAAGTGGTACATGGACAAAAACCGGTCAGTATATCTATTTTACAGATGAAGCAAGCAAAGAAAAATTCAACTACAAAGTCATCAGTGTTGAGAAGAACAAGCTAAAATTTGACTATCGCGATCCGGATGAAACACATTCGATCTACGAAATGGAAAGTAAATAAAAAAAGCCTCTGCCTAACGCAGAGGCTTTTTCATTAATCAATTTTAAAGCTTAAATTTGTTGCTTGCAATGCAACGCTACTTTATAAAAATCGCATACAAAGGCACAGCATACCATGGCTGGCAAATACAGGAGAATACTCCCAACACAGTACAGCAGGTACTCAACGAAAAACTGTCCATGGTTCTTAATGAACCCATTGCTGTTACCGGATGCGGAAGAACGGATACAGGAGTACATGCCAAAGATTTTTATGCACACTTTGATTGTACAAAAGAAGAGTTGCATCTTCATGAAGGTAAATGGCTACACAAATTAAATTCTGTATTACCTGAAAATATTGCTGTCTATAAGATCCATGCCGTTCAGGCAGAAGCAAACTCACGGTTTGATGCCATTGCAAGAACCTATGAATACTATATTTCAAAAGAAAAGAATCCTTTTTTGACCGACTCGGCTCATTTCAGTCATATCAACTATAATGTTGATGCAATGAACAATGCCGCGAAACTTTTGTTAAAGTATTCTGATTTCAGTTGCTTCAGCAAAAGCAACACACAAACCTTCACCAATAACTGCAAGATCACTGAAGCCTATTGGAAAGAAGAGAATGGATTGTTAATTTTTACAATAAGTGCTGATCGTTTTTTAAGAAACATGGTAAGAGCAATAGTTGGTACTCTTTTAGAGATCGGTGAAGGCAAACTGAACGATCAGGATCTTATCAAGATCATTGAAAGCAAAGACCGGTCCAATGCAGGTGTATCTGTACCTGCCTGTGGACTTTATCTAAAAAAAATAACTTACCCAACTGAACTACTGAACGAATAATATGGCAGAAAGCAAAAAAGTGACGGGTAAAGCAGTTGATCTTCAGATCTTAAAAAGGATATTTTCCTATATCGGTCCGCATAAAAAAATATTTGTACTTGCAGCCACCACGACTCTTACGCTCTCTGTAATTGCAATTGTACGCCCGCTGATCGTAAAATACACCCTCGACAATTACATTTCCGTTCCCAATGCGAAAATGCTGATGAACATGACCATGCTCATGTTATTATCGCTCATTACCGAAGCTTTTTTACAATTTTCAGATTCGTATTTAACAAACAAATTAGGCCAAAGTATTATTAAAGATCTACGGATAAAAGTGTTCTCACACATACTGAATTTTAAATTAAAATATTACGACAACACACCTATCGGCACACTAGTAACACGTTCGGTGTCCGACATTGAAGTAATTGCAGACATCTTTTCCGAAGGATTGATCGTGATCATTGGTGACATTCTAAAAGTCATCATTATCATCATTGCTATGTTCACGATCGATTTTGATCTGACATTGATGGTACTCATCCCTATTCCACTGCTACTCATTGCAACTTATATTTTTAAACGATCGGTGGCTGCTTCCTTTCAGGAAGTAAGGACACAAGTAGCACGTTTAAACTCATTTGTTCAAGAGCATATCACTGGTATTAACATCATTCAGATCTTTAACCGTGAAAAGGAAGAGATGTCAAAATTTGATGATATCAATGCAAAGCATCGTGATGCAAATATCCGTTCGATCATGGCGTATTCCATATTTTTTCCAGTCGTAGAGATCCTATCATCTGCCTCATTGGGACTACTTGTTTGGTGGGGCGGAAAAAATGTATTGAGTTCACAGATCAGTCTGGGAGATATTACAGCATTCATTATGCTATTAAACTATACCTTTCGTCCTATCCGTCAATTAGCCGATCGATTCAACACCTTACAAATGGGAATGGTTTCATCTGAAAGGGTTTTTAAAATAATTGACACGGAAGATATCATAACTGATCATGGAACGGAGAAAGCTGATCACATCAAAGGAGATGTTGCCTTTAACAATGTTTACTTTGCTTATAACAATGAAGATTGGATACTTAAAAACATTTCTTTTTCTGCAAAAACAGGTCAGACCATTGCATTGGTAGGTGCCACAGGAGCAGGAAAATCATCTATCATCAATTTATTGAATCGCTTTTATGAGTACAACAAAGGAACGATCAGTATTGATGGCATCAACATACGCAATTACGAACTCACATCTCTTCGAAAAAACATAGGAGTAGTGCTACAAGATGTATTCTTGTTTTCTGATAGTATCATGAACAACATTACTTTAAACAATCCGGAAATAAGCAAGGAAAAGGTAATAGAAGCTGCCAAGATCGTTGGGGCACACGACTTCATCTCTAAATTGCCAAATGGATATGATTACAATGTAATGGAAAGAGGTGCGATGCTTTCTGTCGGGCAGCGTCAATTGATCTCTTTTATCAGAGCATACATATACAATCCCAAAATATTGGTATTGGATGAAGCCACTTCATCTATTGATACGGAGTCAGAACAAATGATCCAATATGCGATCAATAAGCTGACAGAAAACCGGACATCAATTGTCATTGCTCATCGCCTCGCAACCATCCAAAAAGCCGATAAAATAATTGTCATGGAAAAAGGAGAGATCATTGAAGAAGGTACACACCAGGAATTATTAAAACAAAACGGCCATTATAAACGATTGTTTGAACTACAATTCAAAGAAGATGTAGTAGATCATCTTCCAAACTGACGTTTTAGCTCGGCCTTTACCTCTTGAACAAAACGAGGATCTGCTTTAAAACCTTTCATAATAGACATTTGCAAGTCGTATGAACAGGCCTTGATATTCTTCATGTAATAGTAAGTAAGCGCACGATTATAATAAATACTGGCATCATTTTCATCCAACTTCAATGCAGAAGAGTAATCTGCGATCGCTTGCTCAAACTTATTCTTCATTCCAAATGCATTCGCACGGTTCACCAAGGTATTTTTATCGTTTGGCTTAAACTCCAAAGCAGCAGAATAATCACTGATAGCAGCATCCAATTGTCCTTGT
>JAEUTU010000053.1 GCA_016786925.1 Bacteroidia bacterium | reverse complement strand
CGAAAAACTCAATAAGTATTTGGCTGCCATTAGAGGATATTTCTCTAATTCGGAAAGTAAAGATGAGATCATGACCGATATTGAATCGCGAATAGCGGAAATGCTTCAATCGAAGGTAAGTCAGACAAAACAAGCTGTTTTGATGGCGGATGTAGAAAGTGTGATCGCTGTTATGGGAAAACCGGAAGACTTTGCCGATGAGAACGCACAAGGTAATAACAACGAATCACCAAGAGCAGAAACGCAATATCAATACTCTGGCAAAAGAAGAAGAGTATTCCGCGATCCGGATGAAAAGATATTAGGCGGTGTATGCTCAGGTATTGCTAATTATTTCGATTTCGACCCAATCTACTTAAGAGGTGCATTTGCGATTAGTTTCTTTGTATTCGGAACAGGATTTCTATTGTATATTATCCTTTGGATGATCATTCCGGAAGCCAAAACGACTGCAGAAAAGTTAGAAATGAGAGGCGAAAAAGTGGACATCAATAATATTGGGAAAGCGGTATCGGAAGAGTTTGATGATCTAAAAAAAAGAGTCAATAACTGGGAACAAAAGGTAAATACAAATGAAAACAAAGAGAAAGTAAAATCATCTGCTCAGCGTGTTGGCGGCTTTATTACAGATGTATTTGAGAATCTGTTCAAAGTGTTCGGAAAAATAATTGCTATCCTTTTGATCATGATCGGAGTTGGTCTATTAGTAGGGCTTTTGGCAACTTTATTCGGAAGCGGCACCATTTCAGCATTTAGTGCACCAGGTGACACTATCCGGTTCTCATTATATGAATTCACAGATGTCATATTACCCGAATCACTTTCTCCACAACTCATTGTAATCGGACTGATCTTATTTATTGGTATCCCATTATCAAGTATGATCTACAGTGGTATTAAATATCTCTTCGGATTCAAAGGACAAAATAAGATCGTAAAATATACGGCCAATGTTTTGTGGTTATTAGGGCTAGGCATCATGATCTATATCGGGATTGAGATCGGAAATGACTTTACAGAACATGCTACTACTAAACAAAATATCACCATCACTCAACCACAAGGTCAGATCATGTATTTAGATCTAAAACCAAATACGGAGGAAGATTTTGAAGACAAACACAATTACAGAAGAAAGATCCATTTAGGAGACTGGTATATCCTTTCTAAAGATGATCAACGTTTTCGCCTTGCCTACCCTAGTTTTACAGTAGTTGCAAGTGACAACAACAACTTCGAGTTAGTAGCAGTAAAATCAGCGGAAGGATTCGACAAAAAAGAAGCGGCTTATCGTGCCAAAAATATTGAATATAGCATTACTCAAATCGACTCAACCATATTATTCAATAGTTATTACGACATTCAAGCAGCCGACAAACTTCGTGGACAGGAACTAAAATTGATTCTGAAAGTTCCTTTAAACAAAGTGATCTTCTTAAGCAAACGAATGGAAAAGATCATATATGATATCGACAATGTGAACGACACATACGATGGCGACATGATCAACCGCAGATGGATCATGACCAGCAGAGGTTTAGAGTGCTTGGACTGTCAAGGATTAGAAAATGTAACCAAACACGATACCATCATTATACCTGCAGCCCCAGCTGTTCCTGCTTTACCAAAATAATTTGAATACAGGTGTAACTAATTTGAAAAGTAAAACGTCACACACATAAAACAACAAAAAAACATCCCTATGAAAGCAATAATAACAATGATCATTTGCATCTTTAGCATTACAGGTGCAGTGGCCGGAAATGGCACAGGAATCAATCAAGTAATTGGAAAACAACTAAAAGTTCCTGTGGAACTAAAATCATCCAAGCTAAACGAGAAAGTAAATGTACAGTTCAAGTTAAACAGCAATGGAACAATAGTTGTGCTTGATGTTAAAACAACAAATCAAGAGCTTAAAAACTATGTAGAAAAAGAGCTTCCAAAGATCAACTTAAGCAATGCCGTTGAAAATAAGGAAACAGTTTACTTCGTTGATTTAAATTTTAAAGTTTTGTAACTTTTAAAGATGCTAGCCGTTATATCTAGCAAATGGGTTTATTATTTCCAAGAAGGGGTTTCGTGCAAAACAAAATTAGGAGCATAAGTTTGTAGCATTTCTTATCTCCTCCCCTTTTTACTCAAACAGAGCCACGTAGCTGGCTCTGTTTTTTTATTATATTTGTGTAAACTCCGGATCTATGAAAAAGGTATTACTTTTATTATTGACAATATTTCTCTTTAATAACTCACAAGCACAAGACACGATCATTAAGCGTAGTGGCGATACGATCATAGCAAAAGTATCAGAAATAACTCCCAATGAAGTAAAGTACAAACGCTTTGATTTTCAAGATGGTCCTAACTATATTGAATCAAAATCAAATATCCAGATGATCAAGTTTTCAAATGGGATCAAAGAAGTATTTAATCAGGAACCGGCTAAAGTTGTTACCAATACTAAATCAAACGACTATTATACTCCTGAACCTGTAAAACCCAATAATAAGATCGATACATGGGGAATACGATACCGATACCAGGGACATACCATCAGTGAAAGAGAAATGCAGGAAGTTTTACTAAAGTCAAAGAACAAACAAGTAATCGGTTTAGTTGGCCAAGCAAAAGATGCAAAAAAAATGCAGTACATTGGCTTTGCAGGTATTCCATTAGGAGTAACCTCCGTGATCTTTCTTTGGAAAAGTACCGGTATTTTCAGTAATTCATACAACTATACCAATGGCAAATTATTCAATAGCAGCGACCTAGCCATCAGTGCTGTTTGTGCTGCTGCTGCCATTACTTGTCCTATTGTTTCTGGTATATCAAAAGGCAACAGGAATAAATACAACCGTCAGGCGATCAAAATTTACAATGAAAAGTTTTAGAACCAACTGATTTTCAGCTAGTTTTAACAATTAAAACTTTTTTCCACAAATTATAAAAACCTCATTCGTAAGGCTTACAAATACTTATATTTGTAACACATGAATTTTTAATTATTTCAGATTATGTCAACACTTGCAAGCGGAAACACCAAAGTGACCGAATTCATCAAGATAGTATTGAATGACTATAAAATTGCCAACGAAAGTCGTGAAGCAAGTTTAATGGGAAGAAGAGAAGTGCTTACCGGTAAAGCCAAATTCGGAATTTTTGGTGATGGTAAAGAGATCGCACAATTAGCAATGGCGAAAGTATTTAGAGAAGGCGATTTCCGTTCGGGATATTACCGCGATCAAACCTTTATGTTCGCAACCGGTAACCTAAGCTTACAAGAATGGTTTGCAGGCTTATATGCGCATACAGATGTAGACGCAGAGCCTATGAGTGCCGGTCGTCAAATGGGAGGACACTTTGGAACACGTAGTTTAAATCCGGATGGTACATGGAAAGATCTCACAAAGATCAAGAACTCATCGGCTGATATCTCTCCAACAGGTGGACAAATGCCTCGTCTATTAGGTTTAGCCATGGCTTCCAAACATTACAAACTGAATCCGGATCTGCAAAAAGATAAATTCAAGAATTTTTCAAATAAAGGAAATGAGATCGCTTTCGGAACAATTGGTGATGCCTCTACTTCCGAAGGTTTATTTTGGGAAACGATCAATGCTGCTGGTGTTATGCAAATACCAATGCTAGTATCTGTTTGGGATGATGGACATGGTATTTCTGTTCCTAAGAAATATCAAACCACAAAAGAAAGCATCTCCGAAATTTTAAAAGGATTTCAACGTGAAAACGGAGGAAATGGCTACGAAATATTTAAAACAAAAGGATGGGATTATGCACACCTTTGCGAAACCTATGAAAAAGCTGCAAAAGTTTGTCGCGAAGAACATGTTCCTGTTCTGATCCATGTGGAAGAAGTAACTCAACCTCAAGGACACAGTACTTCAGGCTCCCACGAACGTTATAAGTCAAAAGAACGCTTACAATGGGAAGCTGATTTTGACGGGATCAAAAAAATGCGTGAGTGGATCTTACTTAATAAGCTGGCTTCTGAAGAACAATTAAATGAGATCGAAGAGAATGCAAAAAAAGCAGTACGTGAAGCGAAATCAGCTGCATGGACAGCTTATCTAAATCCTATCAAACAAGAAATAAAAGAAGTAAATGCGATCATTGATGAAGTTGCAGCAAGTAGTGAAAATGCTGTATTCATTACAAAGATCAAAACTGATCTGAATTCTATTTTAGAGCCGATCCGTAAAGATGCCGTTTCAGCTGCAAAGCGTATATTACGATTAACCAGAACTGAAAATATTGCTGCAAAAACAAAATTGATCGACTGGTTAAACGAATCGAAAATGGCTAACCATGATCGTTACAGCTCCTACCTGCACAGTGAGTCAAGTCAAAATGCACTCAATATTAAACCGGTAAAAATTGAGTATTCTTCCGAAATGAAACAAGTAGATGGAAGAGAATTATTGCGTGAAAACTTCGATTATATTTTAAATAAATATCCAGAAGTTTTGATCTTTGGTGAGGATAGCGGACGAATTGGCGGTGTGAATCAAGGACTAGAAGGCTTACAGGCAAAGTATGGAGAAATAAGAGTATTTGATACCGGCATTCGCGAAGCTACCATTATGGGCCAGGCTATTGGTTTATCTATGCGTGGATTAAGACCAATTGCCGAGATCCAGTACTTGGATTATTTGCTGTACGCTTTACAGATCATGAGCGATGATTTGGCTACCGTGCAATACAGAACCAAAGGTGGTCAAAAAGCACCGGTGATCATCCGTACTCGTGGACATCGTTTAGAGGGGATCTGGCATAGTGGTTCTCCAATGGGTATGATCATTAATTCATTACGAGGAATTCATGTTTGTGTTCCAAGAAATATGACACAAGCGGCCGGTTTTTACAACACGCTACTTTGTGCTGATGAACCGGCATTGGTAATTGAGCCATTGAATGGCTATCGTTTAAAAGAACAATTACCTGCTAACATAGGTGAATATAAAACACCATTGGGTGTTGTAGAAACGATCAATGAGGGAACTGATATTACACTTGTAACTTATGGATCATGCTGCCGAATTGCAATGGAAGCTGTAAAACAACTTGCAGAAGCAGATATTTCAGTTGAAGTAATAGATGTTCAGACATTGTTGCCATTCGACTTGAACCATGACATTGTGAAGTCATTAGCTAAAACCAATCGACTATTAGTATTGGATGAAGATGTACCGGGCGGAGCTAGTGCATATATCCTTCAAAAAGTTTTAGAAGAACAAGGCGGATATCAATATCTTGATGCCGAACCAAGAACATTAGCAGCTAAAGAACACCGTCCTGCTTATGGATCGGATGGTGATTATTTCAGTAAACCAAGTGCTGATGATGTTTTCGATGCCGTTTATGAAATGATGCACGAAGCTGATCCTGCTCAATATCCAAGAATCTATTAATCATAAAAGGGCGAAATTTTCGCCCTTTATTTTTTCTATTTATGAAACGTACTACCGAATCGGACTCCAATTATCAATCGCTCGAAAAGATGAGCATCAAAGAACTTTTGACAAACATCAACAAAGAAGATAAAACAGTTCCTCTTGCCATTGAAAAAGTAATTCCCAAAATTGAAAAACTGGTAAATGCTATTGTAAAACAGATGCAACAAGGTGGCCGTTTGTTTTACATGGGAGCAGGAACAAGCGGCAGATTAGGTATAGTGGATGCCAGCGAATGTCCTCCTACTTATGGAGTACCACATGGAATAGTTGTTGGGATCATTGCCGGTGGTGACAAAGCGATTCGCAAAGCCGTTGAATTTGCAGAAGATGATATGCAGCAAGGCTGGAAAGATCTTCAGAGTCACAAGATAAATTCAAAAGATGTTGTTATCGGCATTGCAGCTTCAGGCTCTACACCTTATGTAGTAGGTGCATTAGAAAAATGTAATCAAAATAATATTTTAACCGCCTGTATCGTTTGCAACAAAGGCAGCAATGTTGCGAAAGCCGCTAAACACAAAATTGAGGTGATTGTTGGACCGGAATTTGTAACAGGAAGTACCAGAATGAAATCGGGTACAGCACAAAAACTTGTTCTAAATATGATCTCTACTTCTGTAATGATCAAATTAGGACGAGTAAAGGGTAATAAAATGGTGGACATGCAATTAAGCAATAATAAACTGGTTGACAGAGGGACAAATATGGTTATGAAGGAACTAAAAGTTTCTTATAAAAAAGCCAATGAATTATTACTAAAGCATGGAAGTGTAAGAAAGGCTGTGGAGCAATACAAAAAATAATTCATTTATGCAGGACATAGAGCCATATTACAACTGGAGACATCTCTACATCGCTTCTGAAGATGAGCGCTCTCCTTTTTATGGCAGAGAATACAGTGAGTTCGAATACACCAATGCCATTTATAATTACCTGATACACCCTCAATGGGATGATATAGATTCTCCTACTTTATATATAAAAGTATTATTCGTAGATTATGATCAAGGATATGCTATTATTGAATTAATAGGCGAATGGAATGATGCTATCAATAATGATATCATGACGCTCAAAAGAGACATTATTGAAAAGATCATGGAATATGGTGTAAACAAATTCATACTTATTGGTGAAAACGTTTTAAATTTCCATTATTCAGATGATTGCTATTATGAAGAATGGTTTGAAGAAGTAGAAGACGGATGGATCGCATTTCTGAATTTCAGAGAACATGTATTAAAAGAATTTAACCATGCGAATATCGATTACTACATTGTATCAGGAGGGAAATTAAATGACATTGCCTGGCGAACCTCCTCCCCATTACAACTATTTGAAAAAGTAGAATTATTTGTACAAAAAAGGATCGGATAAATATGAAAAACACACTGAACATATATTTTTTTTTACTTTCCCTATTCAGTTTTAGCAGTTGTAATGGTCAAGGCACAATAGATAGCCTGGAATTTCAAAAGGGTTATCCCAAAATTCAACACAACGCATTAGAGCAATTGCGTTCCTTTCCTTCACCAAGATATAAAACAAACAATGATTTTATGCGACTTTTCAATTGGATTAGCCCTCATTATATGGCAGGGAAAGGACAAAAAGATGTTCCATTAGAAAAGTCGTTAAACGATGCTGTGTTGCTACAGGAAGAATTATGTCTGAATTGGAATTATATGATCGTACTTCCTAATCCTTCTAGTTTAAAAGATGAAACAAGTATAAATAATCCGAAAATTCCTTATAGACGTTACATCGATTTTGCGAATGCTCATCCTGAAATTCCACTCACATTAACTACATTTTGGGTACAGTCCAACCCAAAACTTTTTGGAATCGATCAAAAAGGGCCAAATGTAAGCAGGCAAGATCATCCTGAATCATATTACATAGCTGATAAAAACAAAACAATGAAATGGAAAAAGATCAGCTATGTTGCTCCCGATTCATTATTTATAAAAGATGGAATGATTGTAAGAAAGAACATCGAAGTCATTTTGAAAGAATTAAAACGTCCGATAGATATCATAAATGAAAATGGCGAAGAGCCTCCTAATGTGTTTGACAGATCCATTCTGGAGAATGATCCGGAATTGGTGAAAGACAAAAATGCGCTAAAAATAGCTGACTGGGATGATTACATAGCGATCAAAAAAACAAAGATCAGAACACTTTATTCTTCTCAGTTTATGAGTCATCCGCAATTGAAGAACACTCTATTTACAGCTTATGCAGTTGAAGGCGGACCGGTCAATCGCTTCGACTGGCATTTTAGCAAAACAACATGTTCTAAAATAAAAGGCAATTATTATTCAACGCCTGACTTTTACCCGCGCACACCCGACAACTGGAAAAATTGGAAAGGAGCTTGGCATGGCTGGAAATGGATCAATGATGGACGAAAAGTAGAGATCAAAGATGGAGATAAATTTTTCTCCCCTTTTGTTGCAGCCGGATGGCACTTTAATCCGGAAAAAGATATGCGTCCTGCACAATGGCTAGGATTATTGAAATGTTTAGGGACTGTTGGGGCCGAATTTTATTACGCAGGCTACTTCAATTTGAAGGCTCCTTTTTCTTTACCGGAAAATTATGTATGGCAGGCGGCAATGCCGGCTTATGCTCAGGCGATCACTACTCATTACCCGGATGTTTTTTTTAGTGGCAATGTCCTATTTGACAACAATAAAGAACCAATTATCACCTATCCTAATTCAGAAGAGGATGTACTTGTTACTATCAGGAAGCACGATACAAAAGAAAAATACATTATTGCAACAACAGTTCAACCTTCATCAAATACAGAAAGAGCACCTTTAGAAAAAGATATCGTCATTGCTATTGCAAATGAAAAGATCAAATTAACAAGTAGAAGACAAGGAAGTGTGTATGTTTATGACAAATCAGTAAGTCCTGCTATAGTATATCAACTTGACAAATGGCACCAATATGAACACCCTTCAAGATGGAGAAAAGACTGGATATGTGAAGCGGAAGTATGTGATAGTAGCTCATCTCCATCCAATCAATTTATTCATTCTGAATTCAAAAAACAAGATCAAATAACCGATCTGACAAAATTTGTCTCTTATGTTGAATTATCGTCATCAGATTATGTAATATACAATCTAAGTGAAAGGGATGTGGAGCAAACTAACGGAAAAACATTTCTGCATCTTTTAGTGAAGAATAAGGATAAAGCACAATTAACGATAACTGGAGTTACAGAGAACAGCGTTATTACTATTGCTCCACATGACTCCTGGACCTGGATCAAACAGGAGATCACAGTACAAAAAGGCGTCAAAAATCTGAAGATCGAATCCAAAAATGGCGCAATATTATTGGACAAAATTATTTTGTCTGACAACAATGATGCTCATTCAGTGGAAAAAGATTACTAAGAATCTAATTCTAAAAAGTGGCCCTGATATCATTTCCCCGTTCATTATTTTTCATCGAACGGAGAACATAGCGTCTTCTCTCTTTATTACACTCAGAACAATTATACATCCACCTGTATCTTTCCCGAACACTGCATCCACCACAAATAGGATGTTTGGCATTAGGGAAAGCTTCGCTTCCTTTTCCCAAATGAGTTCCTGGAGCACAATAAGCTCCATATTTTACTCTCACCAAACTTTTATGAAACCTTTTATTATGCAGTTCACATCTTCCGAACTCCCCTTCTGTATGATTTGAGACTAAACAGCTTGAAAACAGAGTCGATACAAGAAGTGCGTAAATAATTAGTTTGACCGGATTCATTATCGAAATTTAGCAATTAGATCGATATAAAACAATTAAAAAAACAGTATGATTTATCACATACATCCTCCCTCCTTTTTTGCTATATTTGTACCTCCAAAATCAGAAAAACAATATCTAAACTTATTTATATGCCAAAAGGATTTTATACTGTTCCTGTGCCGGTAAACGAACCGGTAAAAAGTTATGCTGCAGGAAGTCCGGAAAGAATTGCTGTACATGCCATGTTAAAGGAATTACGTTCAAAAGAACTCGACATTCCAATGTATATTGGAGGAAAAGAGGTTCGTAGTAATGATAAGGTCCGTTTGGCGCCACCACACGACCATAAACATACACTAGGACATTTCCATAAGTCAACCAAAGAACATGTTGCACAAGCAATCGATGCTGCATTAGCAGCAAAACCAAAATGGGAAGCATTATCGTGGGAACACCGTGCAAGTATCTTTTTAAAAGCAGCTGAATTAATTGCCGGTCCTTACCGTGCAAAATTAAATGCAGCCACAATGCTTGGACAATCAAAAAATGCCTTTCAGGCAGAAATTGATAGTGCATGTGAGATCATCGATTTTTTAAGATTCAATGTACTTTACATGACAGAGATCTACAAACAACAACCTCCTGTAGCAGGTACAGGTTTTGGTGTTTGGAACCGTGTCGAACAACGTCCGTTAGAAGGGTTTATATATGCATTAACTCCATTTAACTTTACTGCTATTGCAGGCAACTTACCTACATCTTGCGCTATGATGGGAAATGTTGTAGTATGGAAACCATCCAATACGCAAGTCTATTCAGCAAATGTATTAATGGAGATCTTCATGAAAGCAGGAATTCCTGATGGCGTGATCAATCTTATTTATCCAAGTGGCCCGGATGCGGCTGATGTTATTTTTGCACATCCTGATTTTGCAGGAATTCACTTTACAGGGTCAACGGAAGTATTCCAAAACATTTGGAAAACAATTGGTAACAATATCCATAAATTCAAAACTTACCCACGTATTGTAGGAGAAACAGGTGGAAAAGATTTTATCATGGCTCACAAATCAGCTGATGCTAAAATTGTAGCAACGGCAATTAGTCGTGGAGCATTTGAATACCAAGGACAAAAATGTTCTGCAGCTTCACGAGCTTATATCCCTTCTAATATTTGGGAAGAAGTTAAGAGTTACGTATTAGCCGACTTGAAAACATTCAAGATGGGACCAACAGAAGATTTTACCAACTTTATAAATGCCGTGATCGATGAAAAATCATTCGACAAATTAGCGAAATACATTGATGCTGCTAAAGCAGATAAAAATGTGGAGATCATTGCAGGCGGGAATTATGATAAATCAAAAGGATATTTCATTGAACCAACCATTATCAAAGCCAACGATCCAAAATATGTAACCATGTGTGAGGAGCTGTTTGGTCCGGTTTTAACACTGTATGTTTATGATGCAGACAAGTATGAAGAAACATTAAAATTAGTTGACTCTACTTCTATTTACGCATTAACAGGAGCGATCATTGCACAAGACAGATATGCGATTGAATTAGGCACAAAGTTATTACGCAATGCTGCGGGCAATTTCTATATCAATGACAAACCAACAGGTGCTGTGGTGGGGCAACAGCCATTTGGTGGGGCAAGAGGTTCCGGAACAAACGACAAGGCTGGCGCCATGATCAATTTATTGAGATGGGTATCACCAAGAACAATCAAAGAAACATTTGTACCGCCAACTGACTACAGATATCCGTTCTTACAACAAGATTAATAATAATTTAGAAAACAAAACGCCCCGACTATACATAGCCGGGGCGTTTTAATTTATTGAAGTTAATTATTTACCTTTTTCATTGCTGGTAACTTCATCAAATTCCATCTGAATTGTTTCCGCCTTCATTTTAACAGGACTCACTT
This sequence comes from Bacteroidia bacterium, assembly GCA_016786925.1. GTDB lineage: Bacteria > Bacteroidota > Bacteroidia > 2-12-FULL-35-15 > 2-12-FULL-35-15 > 2-12-FULL-35-15. The sequence goes on along the minus strand of JAEUTU010000053.1, from coordinate 15,275 downwards.
CTGCAAAAGCATCATTCCATTGGATCATCATGTCTACTTTTTGCATGTCCATCATTTTTCCGCCTTCCATTCGTTCCCATTTTAATTTATATGAATCAGAATCGCCTTTTACCATCATGATCGCATCTGATTTCGACTTCGCATTTGCATACGTATTACCATCAGGCATTTTTACCGACACTTTTGAAGGAAATACAAAACCGATCTTATCACCGGTATAGGTAACATTGATCTTTACTTCTGTTTTATCGGTTTCTTTAGAAACTTTACCCAATGTATTTGTAAAGGGCCCTGTTTTAAATTCGTTTTGAGACGCAGGCAATTTGAAATCAGGTGTAGCAATTCCTTTTGTATTAGCATCTACACGATATAAACCATCCAATACAAATTGATAGTTTTTCACCGCGTTATAACCTGCTCCTTTTAAATTTACAATTCTAAAATCACTTTCATTTGGAGAGATCACTAGCCATTTTTCTTTGGGCTTTTGCTCTTTTCCGTTAATAATGAATTTACACTCTTCAGGCTTTAAGATCAAATAATCATTTGTTTTATTCTCGATCTTTAACTTGAACTTTGTTTCACCCTCTGTGGAAACAGCATTATCAACAATAATAACAATGTCATTCGTTTCCATTTTCAAATCTTTGTAGTACATCTTAACGTACTTTACTTCTTTTTGAGCAACAGCTGCAGCAACGAAGCCGATTGCTAGAATCATGGTTGTAAATAGTTTTTTCATTTTTTTAAATTTAAAGGTTATTGATCGTTTACAATTATATTGCCAATTTTAAAACTTCATTTTCTTAAGCTTTAAAAAGCCTTGCTTTTCAATATCTGCGATCTCTAACAATAGATCGGCACACACTTCAAAATCTTTTTGCTCATTATTTATTCTTCCCTTGTAGATCCTTCCCATTTGAACAGCACTTTCTCTCCAAAGGTCTCCTGCTTTCGTAAAATCTTCCGAAACAGCTAATAACTGTTCATTCGGGATATATCCATAAGCTTGCTCCAAGAATGCAGCAAACAGAAAGCGAAAACCTCCTCCACCGGTACCAATTTCCTCCTGCATACGAACGATCTGACCTAAATACAATCCTGCTTTTCTTGGTCCCAATTTATCGCGCCATTTGCGAATTTGCTTAGACGTATATTTGATACCATCAACACCGGCAATATTACCAGGAACATGCAGCATATCACGTGCACTACGCTTGATCCCTTTAATTATACCTTTTTTGATGGTCTCATTATCTACCTTATGAACATTCTCAGGAAAATATACATGTCCTTTCGGAGCAAGTGGTCCTTTAGCAAAACGCACTTTGATCATATCTTCTTCAGATAATTTGGTAACAGTTTCCATCACAGGATCACTTACTAAATAATCGCTTCCCTGCTTTCCATAAACGATCAAATTATGTGCATTGAAATGAAAACGATATTCAGGTGGAAAATAAGGAAGATTAAATACCCCTACCTGACAGCCAACAGGCACACCCTCCACTATTTTTTTATTTAAAAAGTCGTGCGCAGCCTTTTCATTGTTACCAAATTTTTTTCGAACAACTTTCACTCCTAATGATTTGCATGTTCTACTAAATATCCAACCCGGCATGCTTCTGTATGAAATAGCTGGTCCGTTATTTATACTCAAAATCGGAATATGAATATAAAAAATACCTGAACCCATTCCGAATGCCAATGGCTCTGTCATAAAATCCAAACCATGATATCTCAATAAACTTGTTGTAGCTCCATTTTCGCAATGAGCTGCTTGAATATGCTTAAATCCTGAAATTTCTTTATTCATACTATCCTTTAAAATTCTTTAATTCATCCACGCTTATATCGAATGCTTTAGCATATATCGCGAGTTTTTTATCGCTGAGTCCTTTAAAAACATCCGGCTTCATGTGGCGTTTAATATTAAAGCTCCAAAAACCGGTGTAACCCGATAATACGGGCATATCCATTAATCTTAATTCCATAAAATAATAGATCGGACTTTTCTCACCATTTTTAACAGCTTTTTTGGCTTCTTCCACCCGTTCATTGATCTCTTCCCAAGCGTTATCTAAAGCTTGCTTTTTCACATCCCAGCCCGTACTTAAACCTGTTGTATATTTCCCGTCATTATCTTTCACATAACACAATTCACGTGTCATCACTTTTAATGCGCTATCATCCTGAGGTAATTCTTCCTTTTTCATTTGTACTGTTTATTAAGAAATTACTTTTTCATAAAACCACATTTTTGCAACATCCTTAGCAATTGCATCATCCACTGCAAGAGCATGCTCACTTGTTGTATCAACATCGCCAGTTAATGTAATGGTATAAGGATTTACTTTCATATCTAATGGTGTGCCTTTCACTTCATGACTGATCAAACGGAACATCTCTGCTACAATTTGTTCTAAAACACTAATATTTGCTTTAACGGTAGCAAGAAGCTCGCTCGTTGAATGTTGTGTTTCTATACCTTGCTGAAATCTCTTTAAATAATTTAGATCAAGTGGATCAATGTATTTATTCTCAAATATTTTATTTTCATGAGGTAACCACTCCAAAAACAAGTCTTGCATGCATTTGTTTAACTTTTGAAATTTACGTCCTACACTATCTTCTGAAACAAATAACTCTTTTAGTACTTTTAAGTCTGTAAAACCTTTATTCGTAAACAACAAACATGGCACCGACCAGTAAATAGCCCAATCCCAAAAGATCTTCATCACCATGATCTGTGAACTACCCATCAACTTATATTTATCCTGATAGATCGGCAACCAACTTTCAAACCAGCGTAAATGTGTTTGTTCATATATCTGAGCTCGTACAGTGATATCTTCTCCACTTATATCGCGAAGGATCAGATCACTCAGCCAGGTATTGTTCAAAGAAATAAAATCACTGCCAGGTGAGTAAAAAGGATCCAAGAAAACACCAGCCTCACCTGTTACAGCCCAACGATCGGAGGAATACAAGCGCTGACTATCATGTGCAAAGTGACGCAATATTCTAAAATCTAACAATTCATTCTCAGGCGGACAAACGTGTTTGAATGCTTGCGGTTCATTCTTTTGGATCCAAGCCATCGCTTTTTCATAGGTATTGATGGTATCGAAAGGATGCAAATCCTGATCGGCTACAATCCCGATACTAGTATTTTTAGAACCCAATGGAATTACCCATAACCAATATCCTTTATCGATAAAGTGAACTGTGCTTAGGTAACGTAACTTAGGAGCTAGGAAATTTTTCCACTCTTTGTTTTCACTCCATTCATCAATATCAACTACACCTTTTACTCTGTACCAAACAGCATTTACATCGTGTGGAGCCTTCTTTTCAAACTTCATTTTCCGTTTCAACAAGCTGAACCTGCTGGTAGCATCAACAACCCACTTGCATGCTAATCTTTTTTCTTCCCCATCATGATTAAACACAACTGTGTGTTCGTCTTTTCCAAATTCAACATCTTTTACCCTTGCCCCGAGCATAAATTTGGTACCAAAAGACTTAGTATGTTTTTCTAAAAAATTCTCAAATGTTCCTCTGTCGAGCTGATGGCTGGGAACAGGAAGTTTCAAACGGGGACCTAATTCAACTCTGTTTGATAATTCTTGCTTACTTCCATCATTAAAGAAGAAACGTAATCCATGCTTGGGAAGTTCGAATTCTTCCAAATATTCTTTCAACTCCAATACTTCACGGAAATAATGTGTAGCCAACTCGACTGTTGATTCCCCTACCTTATGAGCAGCAACAGGAGCAATAGTATCCCTATACTCCATAATAAGTATAGAAATATCCGGATTCGCTTTTTTCAATTGGATTGAAAGAGTAAGTCCTGCCAGCCCTCCTCCTGCTATGATCACATCATATTTCTTCTGCATGTTTGCTTAGTATATAAGTACTTACCAAAGATATTAAAATTAGCCATTTGACAAGAATTAAGGTGCTAAATTTTATGTATTTTCGAACTTTATTAAATAAATAATGAGCTACGCTTGCATTCATATAAAAAAGCTATTATTATACCTAATTCTTACGGTCTTCTGTATGATCCAGGTAAGTGTTGCTCAGCATCCTTTTTATCATACGATTACCGATGAAGATGGTTTGCCTTCTTCTGAAGTTTATCAAATAATTCAAGATGACAAGGGGTATATGTGGATCGGTTGTGATGCCGGATTATATAGATATAATGGCTTTGAATTCAAAGCCTACAAAAATCACAAACAAAACTCCAGAAGCATCTCCAATTTAGCTTTTGACAGTGAGGGACAATTATGGTGTAGAAACTTTAGTGGTCAGTTATTTAAGATACAAAATGACAGCTTAAATCTGATCGCAGATTATAGTACAGAAACCAACAGATACCAAATTGCATTTTACAACAAACCGGGATTTTGGAAAATAGACAGTAAGGGAATACAACTAAATGATAGGAATGGGAAAACAGTAAAAAGCTATCCGATCAATTTAAATGGTGAAAAAATAAGTAGTGGCGTGGACATGATCTATTATGACAATCGTCTTTGGATTGAGATCCCCGGAACAGGATTATATTGTTTAGACTCTTTGAACAAAAAAGCAGAGCTCATTTTCCCAACAGCTGAAAACATGAGTTATCAGGCTCAGCAGTTTTTTACTTACAAAAACAAACTCTTTTTATTGAGAAGCGAGAATATGCCCTCCGAAGATAATTATATATATGAGATAGATACGAAGAACAAAACCGCAAAACAGATCTATTACTTCTATAACCCTACTCATGTTCGCAATTATTCTTTTTTTGAAGACAAATCACATAAACTATGGATAGGAACATCTTTAGGCGCTATATGCATTCCAGACGTATATAGATTTACAGAACCGGAAAAGATCTATATAAAAAATCACAAGATCAGCTCGATATATCAGGATAAAGAAGGTAATTATTGGTTCACAGATCTACAAAATGGGATCCATTTTATTCCAGACATGCAAAGTGAGAACATTACCTATAGAAACCTCAGCATTCAGGAGAATGATTTTACCTCTGTAAAAACATTATCGAACAACAAAATTGCTATTGGAACCTATAGCGGAAACATATACATATTAGACCCTGCAACAAAAACATTTGAAGCAAAAGATATTATCAATAAAAACAAAGGCTTTACAGTAAAAGATCTTGAAGAACTCGAAGGAGAATTGTATATCGCCAGAGGAGGTTTTTATATAAACAACTTAAAAATTGACGATCTAAATACAACTAAGCAACTGGGCAATTCGAGAGATATCACAATAATGCATGATACAATATTTAGTATCCATCCGGAACAAGTTGTAAAAATAAGTATAGCAGATCTAAAAAGTGGCAAAAAATTATCTCAAAATATTCTTCCTATCGGTGGAAGAAAAATAGAGAAAGACCCCATTTCAGATGAGCTATATCTGGCGCTAAGCAATGGACTATATCATTATAAAAATGGGATATTGAAAGAATTAAAACTTGGCAAAGAAAGTATTTACGCCTTAACATTTGCCACAGATAATAATTCTGTCTGGATAGGCACGCACTCACAGGGACTTATTCAGGTAAAGCAAGGTGAAATCACTCAGAAGCTTCTTAACAAAGGAGAATTAGAAGATATGAGCATAAAAAATCTCTGCACAAACGATCTATTTGTATGGGGAGTGACCAATAGCGACATGTTTAGATTCGATAAAAAAACAAAACAACTTTACATCTATTCAAAGAATATAGGCATCATTCCACGAGAGGTCAATTGCATGACAATAAATGGTGACAAAATCTATTTTGGTTCTAAAAAGAATTTGATCTCCATACCTTCATTTGACAGAAAAACAGAAAAACAATACAGGCCTCAAATAAATATTGAATCTATAAAACAAAACAACCAAACGATTGCTTCTGATCAAAATATAATTCTCCCGTATAATTTCACTAATCTGGAATTCAAATTCATCTCTTTTTCCTACAAAAGCAAAAAAAATTTCAAATACCTATATCGTCTGATAGGACTTGATAGTGCTTGGCACACCAATTCCTTCGATAAAAACACAGTCACTTATTCATCCTTACCCCCGGGATCATACACATTTGAAATAAGATCAATTGCAGAAAGTGGAATTTCGAGCGATAGTGAACACATCCATTTTGAAGTAAATAGTCCTCTATGGCAAAAAGGATGGTTTTACATTTTAGTCACATTGCTTTCAATCATAATGGTAACCCTTATATTCACTCTACAAATTAAAAAAATAAGAAAGAGAAACGAAATAGAGAAGAAATTGATCCAATCACAACTTACAGCCTTAAAAGCACAAATGAACCCGCATTTCATGTATAATGCCTTAAATTCAATACAAGCACTTACACTAAAGCAAGACATTAAAAACTCCAACTTGTATTTAGGTAAGTTCAGTCATTTAATGCGAAAAATATTAGATGTATCTCAAAAAGAGGAGATCACATTGCATGAAGAAAAATCGATATTAGAACTATATTTATCATTGGAAAAACTTCGATTTGGAGACGACTTTAACTATTATCTATCCATCAGTGAAAACATTGATGAATTTTCGATCTACTTGCCTCCTATGATCATACAACCATATATAGAGAATGCAATTAAACATGGCTTACTGCATAAAAAAGGCGAAAAAAAACTAAACATCGATTTCTATATAGAAAATGAACTCATTTGCAGAATAACAGACAATGGAATTGGAAGGAAACATGCTAAAGAAATTAAAGAGAGGCAAGCAGAAAAGCACCAATCATTTGCATCAAAAGCAACTGAAAAGCGGGTTGAACTACTCAATCATATAAACAAAGAAAACTATAAGATCGAAATAATTGATATTGAGAATGATTCTGCCAATGGCACATGCGTAATAATCAGAATTCCGATCAAATAGATAGATTTGGGAAAGTCAAATGAGCAATTCGGAAACATTGGGCTTTAAGAAGTAATTAAATTATAATATTTGCAGGAATCAAGTGATCAAAGCGATAATAATAGATGATGAAAATGGGGCTAGAGTTACACTAAAAACTCTACTGGAAGAATATTGTCCTGACATAGAGATCATTGGTGAATGCGGCAATGTTCCGGAAGGAGCATTAATGATCAACAAAAAAAATCCTGATTTGGTTTTTCTAGACATTGAAATGCCTGAATACAATGGATTTGAGCTATTCGATTTTTTTAAAGAAATAAACTTTGAAGTCATATTTGTAACAGCATACAGCCAATATGCGATCCGCGCATTCGAAGTTTCTGCAATAGACTACATCCTAAAGCCAGTAGAGGTCGACTCCCTAAAAAATGCAGTAGAAAAAGTAAAACAGAAAAAAGATCAGGCAAATATTATACAGAGGCTTGAGCTGATGAAAGATGCTTATGGAGGTAATGAAATAAAAAAAATTGCATTCCCAATGAGTGATGGAATGCTTTTCGCTGACTTAAATGAGATCATTTTATTTGAAGCAGACAGAGCCTATACGCATGTTTACATGAAAAACGGATCAAAAATTACGGTTAGTAAACCAATGAGAACATTCGAGGAACTGCTTACTGAAAAACCATATTTCTTCCGACCGCATCGTTCACATCTGATCAATATTAACTTTATCAAAAAATACCTAAAAGGAGAAGCTGAACTAATAATGGATAATGGGATCAGCGTTTCTATTTCCAGAGAAAAAAAGCATGATTTCGAAGAACTACTCCGCTCATTAAAACTATCGATATAGTCAATGGGAAAATAAATCCTGCAGCTGGGAAAAACATCCGATCAAATTCAAATAATACAGCCTTTTTTTGTAGTAAAATAAATCGTTTTCCTATGAAAAAAACAATACTTACCTTATTAACTGTTTACAGTTCATTCTCAATTGAGCTTTTCGCTCAAACACCCAACTTTAATTGGGCACATGGATTCCAATCCGACTACAATAATATAATCAGTACTACAGATGCATCCGGGAACTTTTACGTTTCAACATCCATAGGTGATGGATGGGGAAGTACCACCCTTGATCCTCAAGCATCCGTTTCTACAACATATATTTCCGGACAATGGACACAAGTATTGGCAAAATATGATGCAAATGGAGATTTTATTTGGATGAACGATTATGCCCATCCAAACGGGATTGGAAGTGCATTGCCGGGCGTTTCAATAAATGCAATTAGTACCAATAGTAATAATGAAGTAATAGTTACGGGTTCCTTTATTGGAACATTTGACTTCGACCTTGGGCCTGGAACAACTACATTAACATCTAATGGTGACTATGATGCATTTGTGCTTAAACTTAACACAAATGGAGAACTCCTTTGGCTAAGACAAATAGGAGGCGTAACTGCCGAAAATAGTATGTCATTAACAATTGACAACAACAATAATATTATTATTTCAGGAACCTACAGTGGCACAATCGACCTAAATCCTAATGCAGGCATAGACAATGTAACATCACAAGGCGGGCAGGATGTTTTTATTGTTAAGCTAGATGATAATGGAGGAATGGTATATGGTAAATCAATAGGTAGTATCTCTAATGATGCTCCAGTTAGAATTGCCCATTCATCTACCAACGAAATTTATGTGGCAGGATGGTATTTTAATAGTAATGGAGACTTCAATCCAGATTCAGGAGTAGCATCTATTTCGTACAATGGCACAAGCGGAAACTTTATTGTTAAACTAAATCAAACAGGCGACTTCGTTTACGCAAAAGCCTTTGGGAACTATGCAAATTCTAACGTAAAGGACATGAAGGTAGATGGCAATGGTAATATCAACCTTGCCGGTAATTATTCAGCCACATTAGATCTTGATCCTGCAAATGACACAATAAATTTTAGTCCAGCAGGAAATCAAGATATCTACATCTTACAATTATCCCCATCAGGAACTACAAATTGGATCAGAACAATTGGAAGTGCCAATTCCGAAGAAGTTTACTCACTCGATATTAATTCTAACAATGAACTATTGATCGGGACCTCTTTTATTGGAACAGTCGATTTTAATCCAGGTATAGGAACATTTGATTTAACTTCAGCTACAAGCATTCAAGATGCAGCGTTTTTAAATTTAAATAGTAGTGGAACATTTATTAACGCCTATCATTTTAACACCGGGAATGCAGGGATTTTTATCAATTCCATTGCACTCGACAATAGTAACAATATTTATTCCGCAGGAATCTTCTATGGAATTATTGACTTCGATTTTGGAACAGGAACACAAAATCTAACAAGTATGTCAAGTAATTTATACATCGCTAAATGGGGAAATATTGCAACAGGCTTTCAAGCAATCAGCAGCAAAAACAACAGTATGACTATTTTTCCAAATCCTGCTACCAACTATATTTCTATCGAAAAAAACAAACCTGCTTCCGTTTCCATTTTTAACACAATTGGACAAGAAATTTTCAGCAAGCAAATTCAGACAAAGGAAATTATAGATATCTCTCCATTAGAAAATGGAATATATATAGTAAGAGATAATGAAACGGGAGAAAATGTAAAGTTCATCAAACAATAAGAGACGAAAAACAAATTCTTTTATTAGTAACAAACAACGTATTAACTATCAATCACAATAAAAATGAAAAAAGCAATAACAACTTTAGCTCTATTTGCCTCATGCAGCTTAATCAATGCCCAATCCTATGAATGGGCAAAAGCGAATACAGGAAATGGAACGGCAGAAATGGCAATTGACATTGCCATTGACCAACAAAAAAATGTATACACCGTAGGCTACTTTAACGGAACGACTGATTTTATGCCAGGTTCAGGAACAGTAAACCTTACAACAGCAGGTGTTGAAGATGCATTTATCCAAAAGCTGGATTCTCTCGGAAATTATGTTTGGGCCGTAAGAATTGGTGGAACAGGTGCCGACATTGCACGATCAGTAGCCATTAACTCCGCAGGAGAAGTAATTATTTCTGGAACATTCACCAACCAAGTGGATATGAATCCAGGAACATCAACAAACAATTTTGGCTCAGCAAGTACCGGAACAAATAGCTTTATCTTAAAACTATCTTCAGCAGGAACTTATATCAATTGTATTGCACTTGCAGGCACTGGAACTGAAGCTATGCTAGATCTACAGATAGATGGCACTGATGCAATATACACAACAGGCTATTTTATGGGGACAGTCGACTTTGACCCGGGAGCAGGAACAGCTAATTTTTCATCTTTTTTAAATACTGAAGATATTTTTATTGCAAAATATAACTCTAACCTTACTTACAATACTGCTATAGCTTTGGGATCAGGAAATACCGATATCGGATATGGACTAGCATTCGATCCTTCTGGCAATTTATTAGCTACAGGAGAATACAGAGGAACTGTAGACTTTGATCCATCTGGTGTTACAAACTCATTAACTTGTATATCCCAACAAGATGTATTTGTTGCTAAGTATCCGAATAATCTATCTAGTAATATTTATGCAAAATCATTTAGTGGAACGAACAATGAAAAGGGGTATGCGATCGTATCAGACAATTCCGGTAACGCTTATATTACCGGTGAGTTTGCAGGAAAAGTAGATTTTAATCCTTCAACTGCTGCAGCTGACACACTATTCTTTACTAGCGGAGCTAGTTCAACTGCCGATGCATTTCTTGTTAAACTAGATCCATCAGGCAATCTCGTTTGGGCAGATCAAATTGCTAGAATGAATATGGCAGGTGGAGTTTATGGAAGATCACTTGCAATTGATCCACAAAACAATATCTACATGACAGGTGATTTTCAAGGCTACACAGATTTTGACCCATCAGCAGATACAGCCAGTATAACATGGGGAGGAAATAGAGATATGTATGTTGCAAAGTATGATCAAAATGGAAATTACATATGGGCGTTCAATGTTGGAAGCAATATGGCAGATATGGGACGTTGCATCGTGTACGACAGCAGAAGTCTATTTGTATCTGGATATTTTACATCATCTGTGGATTTTAATCCATCAACAGCTACAAGCGGTGGAACCAATTTATTAACTAGTAGTGGCTCAACTCCTGATAGTTATATTGCACGCTACAGTGCTGATTGCGTTTATCCTACATACCCAACAATTACAGTTTCATCAACTGTATTCTGCTTAGGGACCCAAGATTCAGTATTGATGTATGTTTCCGGAGGGCAATTAAATGGTGCAACAGACTGGGGATGGTATGATGCAACTTGTACAGGAACATTGTTAGCGACAGGTGATTCATTGACTGTTGGGCCTGTAGGAACTGTTACTTATTACCTACACGCTACAGGCTGTCCTAGACTAGAATACATTGCATGTATTCCTCAGATGGTATCCGGTAATAGTGTAAATGCAACAGTTACGGCAAGTGGAAATGTATTAAATGCTAATTTTATTGCTGGTGGAACATATCAGTGGGTTGATTGCAATAATAATTATGCATTCATTTCTGGTGCAACCAATCAGTCATATACAGCAACCACATCCGGTGACTATGCTGTAATTGCAACTCAATTTGGTTGTGTTGACACATCTACCTGTACAAACATAACGATCACATCTATTGAGAATGCAAACCAAAACAATAACACGATTCAACTGTTCCCAAATCCTGCACATCAACAATTGACAATCACTTGCTCAGAGGAGACAACAATTGCTATTGTAAATATTTTAGGTCAGGAACTGATCACAAGAAAGAATTACAAAACAGAAACATTAGACGTTTCCACACTTGAAAGTGGAGTGTATTATGTTAAAGATCTGAACTCAGGGAAAACGATCAAATTCATTAAACAATAATAGAAGCACTGTTTACTCCATAAAAAAATCCCCAACAAGTGTTGGGGATTTTTTTATTTCTTCTCCGGTTTTGGACCTCGTTTATAGGTGATCAGTCCGTTTAAAAAGTTGCGAAGCAATTGATCTCCACATTCTTTATAATTGGGGTGATCGGGCTTTCTAAACAAAGCATTCAACTCACTTTTTGTCATCTCAAACTCTGAAAGTTTCAGGATCTTGATGATATCCTCATCTTTCAATTCAAGAGCAACGCGGATCTTTTTTAATATATCGTTATTTGTTAGCATGCAACGAATGTAATTAATAATTCAACAACTCCCCTATCGCTTTAGCTACTTTACTTGCGTTTGGCAACATCGTAGTTTCTAAAGTTGAGTTCAAAGGAATGGCAGGTAAATTCTCTGAACCAATTACTTCTACCGGTGCATCTAAGTGCTCAAAACATTTCTTAGAGATACGTCCCGCCAACGCTTGAGCAAAACCATTATTATAAGGTTCTTCCGTAAGAACAATACATTTACCATGCTTTTTAACAGAAGCGAAAACAGTTTCTTCATCTAATGGATTCAAGGTTCTTAAGTCAACAATTTCCACTTGACCGAAAAACTCTTTTGCCGCATTTTTAGCCCAATACACACCCATTCCGTATGTAATGATCGTTAATGAGGCTTTCTCTTTCGATGCTTCAGCTTCCTGAACCATACGTGCTTTTCCTAAAGGAATGATATAATCCTCATCGGGCTCAATCGTTTTAGCATCTTCAGTTCCTTTGATCTTACTCCAATACAATCCTTTATGCTCCAGCATCACCACCGGATTCGGATCATAATAAGCTGCCTTCATCAATCCTTTCAGATCGGCACCAGTGGAAGGATAACAAATTTTTATTCCTCGAATATTCGCCAACACACTCTCTACACTTGAAGAATGGTAAGGACCACCACTTCCATAAGCTCCAATAGGCACACGCAAGATCATACTCACCGGCCATTTACCATTTGATAAATAGCAAGAGCGACTAACCTCAGTAAATAATTGATTCAAGCCCGGCCAAATATAATCTGCAAATTGAACTTCTACGATCGGCTTACATCCCGTAGCACTCATACCTACTGTGCTTCCAATAATAAATGCTTCCTGGATCGGTGTATTGAATACGCGGTGATCTCCAAAAGTTTGCGCTAGTGTAGCTGCTTCACGGAATACACCACCTAAGCGACCTCCAACATCTTGTCCGTATAACAAACATTCAGGATGTTTGGTCATTAATTCTCTTATTGCAAACAAAGCCGAATCGACCATCACGGTTTTATCTTTCCCGGCAGGTTCACGTTGTCCTTTTTCTTCGGTAACAGGTGTAGGAGCAAAATCATGATCAAATAGGTCTTCCGGACGAGGATCCTCAGCAACCAAAGCTTTTTGATATTCCTCTGCCACTTTTATTTTTGCTTGTTTCTCAATCTCCGTCAATTCCGCAATATCAAATCCTGAAACAATCAATTGATTTCTGAATTTCGGAAATGGATCACGTTGCTGTGCCTCTTCCAGATCATCACGATACCATTCCTTACGAACACCAGATGTATGATGATTCAACAAAGGCACTTTCGCATGTATCAAGAATGGTCTACGTTCTTTTCTAATGATAGCTAGTACTTCTTTTACAGTATTATATGATCTTTCAAAATCAGTCCCGTCAATAGTTCGTGTTTCTAATCCTTTAAAGCCTTTCGCATATTCTGTTGCATCTTGCGCACGAATTTCCTTTGCGTTAGCTGAAATATCCCATTCGTTATCTTGAACGACATACAGAATTGGCATTTTTTTCAAAACGGCCATCTGAAAAGCTTCTGCTACTTCCCCTTCTGTGATACATGCATCACCTAATGAGCAAACAGCAACAGGTTTATCCGCACCATAATCAGCTGACAAGCCTTGTTTTTCTAAATATTGTAAGCCCATTGCAACACCGGTTGTCGGGATTGCTTGCATCCCTGTTGCAGATGACTGCATCGGAATTTTGGGCATATTATCTCTTTTTAAACTAGGATGTGAGTAATAAGTACGGCCTCCGCTGAAAGGATCATCTCTCTTAGCTAATACCTGTAACATCAATTCATAAGGAGTCATTCCGATACCAAGCAACATACTATCATCACGATAATAGGCTGATAAAAAATCCTGTGGCAATAATTGCATGCTCACAGCCAATTGAATAGCTTCATGCCCACGTGAAGTAGCGTGTACGTATTTAGCACAGACTTCCTTGTTCTCTTCATACAATTCAGCCAAAGCCTTAGCTGTGCACATAAGCTCAAAAGCTTTCAATAAAGTAAGTTCATCTATAGATGAATTTATTTTTCTTTTGGTTTCAGACATTAATTGAGACATTTTAGAGAGATTCTTTATTAATAGTTTGTTAAATCTACATAAACATTATTTTAATTCCAATATATTTAATAAAAACAAAATATTATTTTAAATATTAACACAAATGCAAAATTAAAATTCAATAAAATTATAACTAAGTCTTTAGAATCATGATTACCTTTGGAAACAATTCGATTTTTCAATTGTAGTATAAACAACAAAAACAAAACATATGACAACTAAAAAAATGAAAAACATTCTATCGGCTGCTGCAATTGCAGTCATGAGCATTGGATCAGTAAATGCACAACAACTTAAAGTTCCGGCACCAAGTCCGCTACAAACCTTAAAACAAGCTTTTGCTTTATCAGAGATCACGATCGAATATTCACGCCCAAGTGTAAAAGGAAGAACTATCTATGGAGATGTGGTTCCATTTGGAAAAGTATGGCGTACCGGAGCAAACTCTTCAACGAAGATCACTTTTGGCGAAGATGTTAAAGTGGAAGGAAAAGATGTAGCTGCAGGAACGTATGCTATTTATAGCATTCCAAATAAAGACAGCTGGGAGATCATGTTATACAAAGATCTTACGCTAGGTGGAAATGTGGCTGAATACAAAGCAGAAAACGAGGTAGTGAAAGTAAAAGTAACTCCAACTGCTCTATCTAACAAAGTAGAAACATTCTCTATCAATGTTGCTGATATTACTGCAAACACATGTGCAATTGAGCTGGTATGGGACAAAACCCGCGTTGCATTCAATGTTACTGCAGAGATCGAATCGAAGATTATGAAGAACATTGAAACAACCATGAACAAAGATAGCCGTCCATATTTTCAAGCAGCAAACTACTACTATGAAAACAACAAAGATCTTGCAAAAGCATTGGAATGGGTAAACAAAGCTGTAGAACAAAATCCAAAAGCATATTGGGTTGTATTATTAAAAGCTAAGATCCAATTGAAATCAAAAGATAATAAAGGTGCTATCGCTACAGCAGAACAAGCAATGGCTTTAGCAAAAGAAGACCAAGACGATGCGTACGTGAAGATGGCTG
>JAEUTU010000115.1 GCA_016786925.1 Bacteroidia bacterium | reverse complement strand
ATTTATCTTTTCAGATAAAAAAAAACTGCAATATTTTTACAAGAATTAGCTATTGACAGAATAATATTTTTTTATATATTGCAAGAGTTTTGTTCTAAAAAGCAATAAAATGGGCAAAAATCAAAAAAATAAGAAACAAGCAAAACCTGCCTCAAAGGCTGGTGCAAAGGGTAAAAAGACGGTGGCTAAAGCCAAAGCGTCCAAGCCTGCTTCTAAAATAAAGCCAAAAGCGGCTAAGGGAAAAGTTGTGAAAGTTGTTAAAAAGGCAAAACCTGCCCGTGCTGCTGCATCAAAGGCTGTTGCTAAGAAAAAAGTGATCAAAAATACCAAGGTAAACTCCAATAAATCGAAAGCCATTGCTAAAAAAGGTAAGCCGGTTGTTAAAAAAACGGCTCCTAAAGCAAAGAAAGTTGTAAAGAAATTGGCTAAAAAACTTGTAAAACCAGCAAAAGCTGTTGCCAAAAAACAAGTAAAATCTAAAGTTTCAAAGCCTGTTAAAACGGTAAAAGCTAAGAAGATCGTAGCTAAACCGAAAAAGCAGGAAAAAATAAAGGCTGTAAAGCCGGTAAAAGTTGAAAAGAAAAAGGAAGTAAAACCGTCTAAGGCTCAGGTTGTTAAGGAGGTTAAAAAGCCTATTGAGGCCATTGCTTTACCTAAAAACAAGCCCGAAAAGGTAAAAAAAGGTAAAGGTGGAAGAAAGCCGAAGAAAAAAGATGGAGATGAGGATGAGCCGGAAATTGGTGACGATGCCTTTATTGAAGAGATCATCAAGAGTGTAAAGCCTCAAAAAAATCAGCCAAAACAACCGAAGATCATTAAGACGTTCATTAATCCGATGACTTCCTTAACTCCGGTAGAGCCGGCTAAAAAAGGTATTCCTAAAAAAGAACCGAAAGGGAAATTCGAGTTGGAGTATGTTGTTCGTACTTCTGCGGGTATTTTATATGAGTTTTTGTCTTCACCAAGTGGCTTATCTGAATGGTTTGCCGATGATGTAAATATTCGTGATGGTATCTTCACATTCTTCTGGGATGGAAGTGAACAAAAAGCAAAACTTCTTGCATTAAAAGAGGAAAAATTCATTCGCTTAGCC
Organism: Bacteroidia bacterium; assembly: GCA_016786925.1. Taxonomy (GTDB): domain Bacteria; phylum Bacteroidota; class Bacteroidia; order 2-12-FULL-35-15; family 2-12-FULL-35-15; genus 2-12-FULL-35-15. Next base: position 11,123 of record JAEUTU010000115.1, on the reverse strand, counting down.
TGGGTTGATAAACCGGATGGTTACTATTTTGAATTCAGAATAGAAAAGGATGAATTGACAAGTGATATTTCATTGATCATTGTTGATTTTGCTGATGAAGCTTCCGATGAGCAAACATCCAAACTTTTGTGGGATACACAAGTAAATAAATTGTTGCATGTGATCGGTTCTTTCTAAAGAAAGTTCTTCCAGATTGTTCACGAATTAGTCCTATTTTTGCAGCATATTTATTTCTGTGAAAACAATCGTTAAGCAAAATCGTACATTTTTACTTTTATACCTATTGTTCCTTGTAATTGGAGCAGTGTTGTTGTTGATCTTTTCAAAACACGACCTTCATCTTTTATTCAACCAATTTCACAATTCATTTTTCGATTCTTTTTTTTATTACGCTACATTTTTAGGTGATGGTATTGCATCGGTATTGGTAGTGATCATGTTTTTAGCCGTAAAGTACCGTTATGCCTTGATCATTGCTTTGTCGAATCTCATCTCTGCGCTCATTACTCAAACGCTTAAACATACGATATTCGATGATGTTGTCCGTCCTAAGAAATTTTTTGAAGGTATTCAGGATCTTTATTTTGTCCCTGGAGTGGAGAATTACATGTACAACAGTTTCCCTTCCGGGCATACCACATCAGCCTTTGCCTTGTATTTTTCCTTAGCATTGCTAACCAAAAATAAATGGATAGAATTATTGTTGTTCGTAATTGCATTAACGGTAGCTTATTCCAGGATCTATTTGTCACAACATTTTTTTAGTGATGTGTATGCCGGTTCCTTAGTAGGAATGACAACGACAATAGGTGTTTACTTCGTGATCAGAAATTGGAAAAGGGAATGGATGGAGCGCTCACTGATCGATTCATTCAAATAATAGTATGCAGAATAAAGTCATTCAATATAATATATACATAGCAATAATTGCTTCGTTATTGTTCATCCCTTTTTTAGGGAATGTGCATTTGTTCGATTGGGATGAGATCAATTTTGCAGAATGTGCCAGAGAAATGATCGTTACCGGTGATTTTTTTTCTGTAAAGATCAACTACCTTCCTTTTTGGGAAAAACCTCCTGTTTTTATCTGGATGCAAGCCCTTTCCATGAAAGTGTTTGGAGTGAATGAATTTGCAGCCCGATTCCCGAATGCCGTTTGTGGTGTTATTACATTACTTGTATTATTTAATATTGGAAGGAAATTGTTTGATATCCGTTTCGGTTTTTTATGGACACTTGTTTATGCCGGTTCTTTTTTACCACACTTTTATTTTAAATCAGGCATCATCGATCCATGGTTCAATCTGTTTATTTTTTTAGGGATCTATTATTTTATTCAGTTTACCAATAATAATAGTTCGGGATACAAATACCCGGTATTATCGGCATTGTTCATTGGTATCGGCATTATGACCAAAGGCCCTGTTGCCTTTCTGATCTTTGCACTTTGTTTTGGCGTATATTATTTGATCAAACGCTTTCAGCCGGTAATTTCAATAAAGCAAATGCTGGTGTATGCAGCTGCATTAGCTGCCGTTGGTGGACTCTGGTTCTTAATGCTAGCATTAACAGGAAACACTTCTATCATTAAAGAGTTCTTTTTGTATCAGGTGCGTTTGTTCAATACACAGGATGCGGGACATGGTGGACCATTCATTTATCATTTTGTAGTATTGCTGATTGGATGTTTTCCTGCTTCGATCTTTGCTTTACGTTCTTTCCGCAGTAATGCGTATGATACACCTTATCAAAAACATTTCAAGCTATGGATGATGATCTTGTTCTGGGTGGTACTCTTATTATTTAGCATTGTAAAAACGAAGATCGTACATTATTCATCCTTATGTTATTTCCCTTTAAGTTTCTTGGGAGTGTACGTAGTACATAAATTACTCAATGGCGAATTAAGCTGGAAGAAAAGTACAGCTGTTCTTTTGATGATCATCTCTTCTTTAATAGGAATTGCGATATCGACATTACCTATTGTAAATGCGTTTAAAGAAACGATCATTGAAGCCGATCTGATCAAAGATAAATTTGCAGTAGAGAATTTAAAGGCTGCAGTTAACTGGACCGGTTTCGAATGGTTGATAGGAGTGGGCTTGATCCTAGGTACAATGATACTATTGATTTATCGTGCGAAGCAGCAGAAGAATGCCCTGATCGGTATATTCCTTATTAGTTTATTAAGCGTTAATTTAGCATCACTGGTGATCGCTCCACGCATAGAACCTTATTCTCAAGGTGCAGCAATCGAGTTTTATCAGTCGCTGCAAGGAAAAGACTGTTATGTGGAAACAATTGGGTTTAAAAGCTACGCGCATTTGTTTTATTCGGCTAAGCAACCGCAAGCTAATTCTAACAATACTGATATAGGATGGCTCCTAACAGGTGATGTGGATAAACCAAGTTATTTTGTAAGTAAGATCACGTCTGTAGATGAGATCAAGCAGAATTACCCGCATTTGATAGAGTTGTATCGTAAGAATGGCTTCGTTTTCTGGAAGCGTTAAATTCATTTAACAATTTTTTTGATGATTTTTTTAGGATGGAATAATAATTATCACTTACTTTGCGTTACAAAGTACTTTAATCTACTTCAAATGGAAGAACAAAAAGAACACTTAGATGCTTTAAATGATATCCGTTCAATGATGGAACGTTCATCACGCTTTATTTCATTAAGCGGTTTGTCGGGTATATTTGCCGGGATCTTTGCATTAGCAGGTGCCTATATTGGTTTGTTATTTATGGAACATGTGGATGAGGTAGAGTGGGAGTATAACAGAAATGGAGTGATCGCCTTTTATATTTTTGATGCAATGTTGGTATTGTTTGCATCTGTAGCTGTAGGAATTTTGTTAACGATCCGTAATTCTAAAAAAAGAGGGATCAGGATCTGGGATAATACAGCGAAGCGAATGTTGATCAACCTGATGATCCCTCTTGCAACAGGCGGGATATTTTGTTTTGTATTGTTATATCATGGAGTTATTGGTTTAGTGGCACCTGCAACATTGATCTTTTATGGACTTGCACTGTTGAATGCCAGCAAATACACATTTAATGATATCCGTTATCTTGGAATTTGTGAAATACTGTTGGGCTTGATCTCTTCCATTTATATTGGCTATGGCTTGATCTGTTGGGCGATTGGATTTGGTGTATTGCACATCATTTATGGTGCGGTAATGTATTTTAAGTATGAACGTAATGCTTAATTTTTTGTGAAGAATTATATCCAGTTTTTAAATAAAGCCTTTGAAAATCGTATCCGTTTAGGGATCATGAGTATTCTCATGGTCAATGATTGGGTGGAGTTTAGTACGCTTAAAGAAATGCTGGATATCACGGATGGTAATTTAGCATCGCATATTTCAGCCTTAGAGAAATTAGAATACCTGGAAGTGCAAAAACAATTTATTGGTAAAAAGCCGAACACCACTTATCGTGTTACACGTATTGGTAAAAAAGCATTCAACGAACACCTGGATGCACTTGAAAAACTTTTAAAACAAAGAGATTAATATTTTTTTATGCATTAACTTTGAAACACAAAGTACTTTTATTTATTGAACTTAAAACTTAAAAACATGATCTTTCTTCTCGCCATTCCCTATCTACTGTTTCTAGTCTTTGTTTTTGTCAATGTGATGTTGAATTTAAGTAGAGCTGAAAAACAGAGCAATAGTGTATTTGTCAATGTTGTTATGATCTTTTCGGAGGTCATATTCACCATTGTTGGGCCCATTATCGGCTTTATCCGTTTCGATGAATTTATGCCGGAAATACCTTTTGCAAAGCAGCATGTGTTGAGCATCATCATTTTGGTTGTTTTTTCTTCTTTATCCTATTGGATCAGTCGCCTCAGTAGTGGTTCAAAATCTCCTTTCTTAAAGATCTTTTTGTCGGTCGGACTTTTACAAGGAATCGTACTCTGCACTGTTGTTACGATCCATTTTACAACATTTCTGCCCATGGGCCTGATCTTTCCTTTTGCAGGCTTTGAATTATTAGCGCCTCCAATGGCACTTGTGATGCTCATCAAGGAATTTTATTTCCTGAACAAAGAAACACTTGATCTACCTGAATTATTGCCTTACAGAGCGGAATTAGGTTTTATTCCATTGCCCTATAAGATCTGGCAGCAGCCTTTGAGTAATCGTTTGTTGATCTACTTATTTCTTTTGATCATAGCATTGCTTGCTCAGATTCTATTGTGTTTGTTCATCGGACAGGATGTTGATAGTATCATCAAAGCATTTACTCATTCAAAAGGATTTTTATTCTCTAAGTATTACTAAAAATTACACACACATGACATACGTAAAAAAGCTCCGTTCCCATTTACTCGAATTTTTGACACATCAGATCGCTTTACCTGCTATCGTCAAATTCAGAAATAATGCCCCCTTTCACTATTCTATGAAGGAACTGGAATCATTTCCGGATGGAACACTAGGTAAAGATCTGGTGGAATACCTCAAGAAAAAAGGATTCAAGTTGTTGCGCAATTATGAGCGCCATGATTGTAAACACTTGATCCTAGGGTATGAAATGGATGAAGTGGGAGAGGCTTGTATGCAATTTTATTTTTTAGGCAACCGGCATTATTCGGTTCCGGTTCTTAGTACGGTATTTATCACATTTATCTTAATGCCGGAGCACTGGAATAAATTTTATGTCGAATTCAAGAAGGGCAGGAAAGGGAAGATGTTTGACGGACTTGATTATAATCAGCTGGTTCACCTCAAAACGCTCGATCTGAGAGCAGAATTTAAAGGATAAATAATTGGTTAAACACTCAATAATTTGTAACAAAAAACGTTTTAAATCGTCACACTAAAAACTCATCCTCATGAAAAAAAACGACTGGTTATTACTACTCTCCGTAATTCTTTATAGCATCTTATTTTACGATCAATCGGCCGGGATCAATTTCCTGCTTTTTAGCGTGACATTGGTTAGTTTTCTGCTGATCCGTGATCAAACACTTATCAGAAATAAAGTATGGATCGGTGTAGCTCTTGGAACGTTAACCTCCGGTGTTATGGTGTTTTGGTATGGCAGCGCATTGGCTTTATGGGGAAATATTCTTTCATTGCTCATTTTAGCTGTTGTAAGTATTGATGCAAGAGTGTCTTTCTTTTCATCCATTATCATTTCATTTGTCACCATCTCCACATCAGCAGTGTTCATGTTCATCGATTGGAGTAAAAGAAAAAGTGAGAAGATAGAAGGAGTTTACAGACGCCCATTTTATGTGAAGCTATTACTTATTGTGTTGCCTTTGTTGATCGGGATCTTATTCTTTTTTTTCTACCAGAACTCGAATCCATTGTTCAAGGATTTTACAAAAGACATTAATCTTGATTTTATTTCTATTCCATGGATCTTCTTTACCATCAGCGGATTGTTATTGTTGTATGGATTTTTTTACAATAAGATCATGAGTTCAATCATGAACTGGGATGCTCAGGCACCTCTGGAGTTAACAAGGGAAATGGTGCAGGAAAATTCTTTCTGGAACAAACTTATGCGAATTGAAAATGAATTCCTATCCGGAATGATCTTGTTCTCCATTCTGAATTGTTTGTTGCTGATCGTGAATGTGCTCGATCTGAATTATCTTTGGTTTGACGGCAAATTACCGGAAGGCATCACTCACAAACAATTTGTGCATAATGGAGTGGGTGTATTGATCACTTCTATCATCATCGCCATTTTGATCATTTTGTTCTATTTCAGAGGTGGGATCAATTTCTATGAAAAAAATAAATGGATCCGGTGGATGACTTATATCTGGATCGTGCAAAATTTGTTTATGCTATTCTCTACCGGTTATCGAAATAATTTATACATCGAAGAGTCAGGCTTATCCTATAAAAAAATAGGTGTATATGTTTACCTTTTATTAACTTTCATCGGATTGTGTACCACTTTTTACAAAGTGTATAAGCTTCGTACCAACTGGTATCTTTTCAAGATCAATGGTGTTTTTTATTATTACATACTTATCGTGTCGGCTTTGCCTAATTGGGATGTGTTGATCACCGACTTTAATATTCGTAAGCATACCGAAGGTAAAAAGGATCTGGAGAAATATCTATTGCTGGATCTCAGCTATAAAAATCTGCCTCAGTTGTATAGCTTGCCTGATTCCACAAAAAACAAAGAGGACTTAAAGGCGCGGGACTATTATAATTTTTTGAGAGGTTCTTCTTATACCAATTTCAGAAAAGACCTGGATAAAAAGTATTATAACTTCATGAAAGATCATTATGAATTGGATTGGCAATCGTGGTGTCTTGAAAAAGAAAGAACCTATACCGATCTGTTAAAAATGTCAGGAACAATGAAGAGCCTTGACCTTTCAGGGAACTATGGTGTTCGCTCCTTAAGATCCTTAGAGCATTTAACAAGCTTGAAAACACTCGATCTAAGCAATACTTATTTTCAAAATTTGGAAGAATTATCATTATTCCCGGGAATTGAACGCCTCGACCTGAGTGATAATAATTTAGAGAGTGTTGCTGCTTTTCCTGAACTGAAGCAAATAAAATACCTCGACTTGTCGAACAATAATTTGCAGGAGATGAAAAAGCTGGGCGATCTTACCAGTCTGGAAGAGCTTGATATTTCAGGATACAATTCGCAGATCCATTCTATTGCTCCTTTGTTTAAGCTCAGAAAATTGAAAAAAATTACTGTGCAGAATATTTCGGGATTGCAGGTTGATCTTATTAAAAAATATTTTCCTCAAGCTATTTTGATCGTAAAATAATTCATGAGACCAATTGTAAAAACGCTCTTATGGCTGACTGCCTTCAGTATTGCCATGGGATTTTTAGAAACAGCGGTGGTTGTTTATCTGCGAAAATTGTACTATCCGGCAGGATTTGATTTTCCTTTAGTTCCTGTAAGCAATGATATAGCTGTTACAGAGTTCTTCCGTGAATTAGCTACGATCATCATGTTAGTAGGAGTGGGCATCTTCGCAGGCAAATATGGGATACAGCGCTTTGTGTTCTTTCTTTTTAGCTTCGCTATCTGGGATATTTTTTATTACGTATTCTTAAAAATATTGCTCGATTGGCCGGAGTCATTATTCACCTGGGACATTCTATTTTTGATCCCTGTTCCCTGGGTAGGTCCTGTGATCGCACCTTGCTTATTGGCTCTATCCATGATCATTTTAACGCTGCTGGTGGTTTATTTTCAGGAAAAGGGAAAGTATGTTCATTTGAGTTTCATGGAGATACTATTACTCATTATGGGAAGCTTAACAGTTATTCTTTCTTTTATTTGGGATTATGTGATGTATCTATCTAAATCGGATGCCGGCCAACAAATATGGACATTGAACAGTAAGGCAGGGATGTTTGAAGAAGTACAGCAATATGTTCCAGAAACATTTAATTGGCCCTTGTTTGGAATAGGGCAGGGGATCATATTGCTAGCAATACTTTTAATTTATAAACGATACAAGAAATGATGAAATCTAATCTGATTAAATCGTTGACAATATCCACCGCCTTGAGTGTTTTTTTGCTCTTTTTTAGGGTTCAATGGAGTGGAACTTTATTTTATGCATTTTTAGTCTGGAATTTGTTCTTAGCCTGGATTCCTTTTATTTGTTCTATTTTTTTGCAGGAAGCTAAACAGAAGCAACAAACCTCAGTTGTACTTTTATTTTTGTTTGCTTGCTGGTTATTGTTTTTTCCAAATTCTCCCTACATTTTAACCGATCTGTTTCACTTAAAAGTGCGTCACGATATACCACTGTGGTTTGATCTGATCTTGATTTTATCATTTGCATGGAATGGTTTGTTATTAGGGTTTTCATCATTATTAAACATTCAACAGTTTTTAAAACACTATTTCTCGAAAAGCACTATCCACATATTTGTGTTTACATTGTTTGTTCTCTGTGGTTTTGGCATTTACTTGGGACGTTATCCTCGTTTTAATAGCTGGGATGTTGTAACCAATCCAATTGCGCTCTTTACTGATATTATTTCAATGGTCACGCATCCACTTAAAAACACACGAATGGTTGGAGTTACAGTTTTCTTTTCTGTATTTTTGATTGTGAGTTACAGTACGCTTACCAGTTTAATTCATCATCATAAGAATGAAGAGCAAGAAAGAGAATAATGACTTTAGTTTAAAGAGAAGAATAAAAAGCTTTCAATTTGCTTTTGAAGGATTCCTAAGCTTCTTTAGAACCCAACCCAATGCCTGGATCCATTTGCTGGCAGCAATATTGGTGTGTGTTGCCGGGTTTTATTATCAGTTGGAAAAGCTGGAATGGTTCATGATCATTACGGCTATCGCGCTTGTTTTTATTGTAGAAATGATCAATACAGCTATTGAATTTTTATGTAACAAAGTAGAACCCTCTTTTGATCCTCAAATAAAAAGAATAAAAGACATTTCAGCGGCAGCGGTTCTTTTTGCAGCCATTATTGCTTGTGTGATTGGCGGAGTGGTATTTATTCCTAAATTCTTTTAGGATTTCATGTTCACAAATTGCAATGGTAATTCATAGTTACCACTGCGCATAAGTGCAATTACACCTTGTAGGTCATCTATTTTTTTGCCCGTTACACGCACCTGATCATCCATTATTTGAGCAGTGACCTTTAGTTTGGAATCTTTAATGTCCTTCACGATCTTCTTCGCTACTTCTTTATCAATACCTTCTTTTACACGAATGTCTTTGCGGATCATCATTCCGGAGGCAGCACTTTCTTTACCAAAATCCAGGCAAAGCGGATTTAAATTTTGTTTGATCATGCGGGAACGTATTGCATCAATGATAGCTTCCAAGCGCATATCATTCTCCGTTAATATTTGGAGTGTGAGTGCTTTTTTATCGTAATTGATCTCACTTTTTGAACCATTAAAATCAAAACGGTTCAGAATTTCTTTTCGCGCTACATTGATGGCATTATCCAGCAATTGTGCATCCACCTTATTCACTATGTCAAAAGAAGCCATGAGTATGTATATTATTTAGTTCGTATATCTGCTATCATACATCGTGCACTGCCACCACCATATTTTTCGATGGTGTAAAGTTGTGTATGAAGTATATTACCATGCGAAGATACAGTTTTGATCTGACCCGGAGAAAGTGATGAATAAGCCTGTTCACTCATGATGATGATCGAATCTCCATTTTCATTGAATGCCTGATACATATTGCCTGCAAAAGAATTCATCTGTTCCATAGAAATAGAGATGATCTCATGTCCGCTGTTTGTTAATGACTCAACAACTTTCTTCTTTTCATCACTATTTGGAATACAATCCTCGCAGAGGATCGCAAAGGTATTGCCGATGCACATCAGTACATTGGTATGGTAAATATCTTGTCCTTTGGTATCGACTGCCTTAAAACTTACTGCTCTGTATCCGATCAGTTCGCATACCTTGTCGAGAAGTCCCTTGTTGGTTCTGGGCGAAATATTGGCATAAGCAATTTTGTTAGCATAGTCGAATACGATACTGCCGGTCCCCTCTAAAAAAAGATTCCTATGCTCATATTCACTGAGGTCTATCAGCTTGGTTGTACTGTTTTTCAATGATTCCACGATGTCCATTCTTCGTTCCAGTCTTCTGTTAACAGCAAGCATAGGATAAAGAATAATCGAATTTGTTTCATGAAAGGAGATCCAATTATTCGGGAAGATAGAGTCGGGGGTATGCGGAGTGATCGTATCATCCTTTACAATCACTCTTACTCCGGCTGCATTTAGTTTTTCCACAAAGGAATCAAATTCCTGAACGGCTTTTGTTTGAATAGAGAATGCCTCTTCGTTTACTTGCGATTGCTGAAATGAATTGCTCGATGCTGTTTCGGCATTGTATCCGAAAGCAACAGGGCGGATCATCAAAAGCGTGGATGGTTTGTTCATTGATACAAATATAAAAAAAGCCCCCGTGAACTAACGGGGGCTTTTGAATTATTCTAATTTTTGTATCCAAACATCCGGATATTCTGCTTTGTATTTTTGTTGCTCCACCTCCGCATCTGTTTGAGTTTGCAGTTGTTTTACAAACACATAATACACTTTAGTTTTATGGTTTTGTATGATCTGAGTTCCATTGTATCCTTTGATCATGTTCGCATCCTTAAATTTAGTTGCATTTGCTTTGTTGCTGAATGTTCCAATAACTACGTAGAAGCCAGCCCCTAAACTCATTCCGTTATCATCAACGAAATCGTTGCTGGATGCAACACGCATTAGCTGTTCAGTTAAGCTTTCTGTTTTTGATGCTTCAGATGTGCCATTTGCTCCATTTTTAAGTTTTAATAATTCAGCTTTTAAGCGTTCCATTTCAGCTTTGCTGCTATCAGAATCAGCTTTTAATTTCGCAATGGCAGCATCTACTACCGCATCTTTTCCATCATCTTTTGTTACAGGTTCTTCTTCTGCTTTTTTAGAACCAAAGGTGTAGCTCAATAAGAATTCAGAGGATGTTCCCATATAGTTCTTTACCTTTCCGATGTTGAAGTCGTAAGCGTATCCTGCACTGATGTTTTTGTAACGTAAACCAATGCTTGCAGCTACCGCGTAATTACTATGGTAAGTAACACCTACCCAGCCATACTTTTGCCAGTCGAACACTGCATTAATATCATACTGAACAGTAGAACCTTCCGATCCTCTAACCATGATAAGCGGATAAGCAGTCATTCCTTTATCTTTATTTACATCAAAGGTGTATTTAACAGAACCTTGATAATGTCTAGCTAACTGGTAGCTGGTAGTTCCACCATTGTTATCCTTGTATTTGATCTTGTTACCAATAAATTGAGGCATAGCAAATCCTACTTCTAATTGTTTCCAGGTGTAGCCTAATCCGAAGTCGGAGCTGAACACTGTTTTAGATTGAGGTGCAGTGTACATCAATGGATCGTCTACATCACGAACAACCGCTTTTGAAAAGTCGATGCGGTTATTCAACACACCTACAGCCAAACCAAAGAATAAATTATTATCGTCATTGATCTTTAGTTTGTAAGAGTAGTTGGCAAAAGCACCCATTCTGCTGGTAATATCCGTTACATCAGAATAGATCTTTAAGCCTAAACCGATATTTTTTGCCTGAAT
>JAEUTU010000105.1 GCA_016786925.1 Bacteroidia bacterium | reverse complement strand
AGCTCTTGTTTCATTGGCATTACAATACTTTCTGGATACATATTTAAAAGATTTTATTTTGTTATTTAGATTAATTCTGAATACAAAATTACGAATTATTTGCGGTTTTACTGTGAATAAAAAAAGTATTGCCCATGTCCTGCTTTTTTTTAATTTAGCAGTCTATTTTTACTAATTCGTCTATATTATTAATTCATTTGTCATATAACAAACCATCATGAAAAAAGTTCTATTTAGTTTTATTTGTTTGTTGAGTCTATCATTGTTAAGCAACTTCGCCTATGCACAACAACCTACTCTTGCCGCATCCAATGTCATTACGGTAGGTAAAACAACAACCTCTATCTCCATCAACTGGACCAATGGAAATGGTAGTTCCCGCATTGTAACATGCGCCTTATCTACAAGTGGAACTTCTGTTCCTAATGACGGAACTGCATACACACAAAATTCCACTTTTGGTGCCGGTAGTAATTTGGGGAATGCCAATTATGTGGTTTATAATGGTAGCGGAAGCGGCTGTAATGCTTTCGGTTTAACTCCGGGAACAGCCTACCGTATTCGAATTTACGAATACTTGATCGGTGTGAATGGATTCGATTTCAGTTATGAGAATTACTTAACCTCTAGCTATCCAAATTATCTGGAATACACTTTAACTACGGAGCCAACAACAAATGCCAGCGCAATAACAGCAACTAACATTGCTGCAAATAGTGCAACCCTTTCTTTTACTTCCGGAAACGGAACCTATGAACTTTTGTCACTTCGCGCAAGCTCCAGCTATGCAAATACACCTGTTGATGGCACCAGCTATTCCGCAAGTACAGTATATGGCAATGGAACATCACTTTTAACATCTTCTCCGGCATCGTATGTATTAACATGGGGAACGGCTACCTCTGCAAATGTAACCAGCTTAGCAGCAGGTACAACTTACACAGCTGCAGCTTTTGCTTTTAATGGCAGTTCAAGTACGTATAACTACATGACCACTTCTTATCCAACCAAAACATTTACAACTTTAGCTGCTCAACCTACATCAGCTTCCAACACACTTTCTTTTAGCAATGTTACCAACAGCTCCATGACGGTTAGCTGGACCATTCCAAGCAGCGGTGCCGGTGTTTATCGTATTGTTACTTGTAAACCGGGAACAACGAATACGGATCTACCAAGTGATGCAACCAATTATACGGCAAATGCCAACTATGGATCAGGAAGTTTGGTGGGTAGTGCTTATGTTGTGTACAACGGAACAGGTAATCATGTAAATGTAACTGGACTGAATACTACTCAAAACTATTCATTCTCTGTATTTGAATACAATGTTGCTACAAATACCTATAACTTAACTTACAATTATTTGACGAGCTCTTATCTGAATGGATATGCACAAACCTTATCAGCAGAACCGACCGTACCTGCATCAAGTTTAGTCTTCAGCAACATTACTTCAAACTCTGTTCGTGCTACATGGGCCAATGGAAATGGAGGAAGAAGAAATGTGGGTGTTCGTGCGGGACGTATTCAAACAGGATTGGCATTTGATGGAACAAACGATTATGTAAGCATCCCTAATGAATCCAATTTTGATTTTACATCTCAACTAACAGTTGAAGCATGGATAAAAGTAAATGCTTTCACTACTGCTTACCAGGCAATTGTTACCAAAGGTGGTGGCTCTTGGAGAATTCAACGATATGCAAGCACCAATTTCATTGAATTTACTGTAAACATTGGAGGAGCTAACAAACAAGCTATCGGTACTCGTAATGTAAATGATGGTAAATGGCATCATATTGCAGGTGTTTATAATGGATCTCAGGTGATCTTATATATCGATGGAACAGTTGATACTTATGCATCAGCAACGGGAAGTATCGACCTGAATAACTACCAATTAGCCATTGGCGAAAACCTGGAAAATACCGGTCGTTACTTCAACGGACAAATTGATGAAGTTCGTGTATGGAACTATGCTCAACCAGCTGGCAATATTAGCAGCTATATGAACAAAACTCTTGTTGGGAATGAATATGGTTTGAAAGGATATTGGAAATTGGACGATGGCTTTACTGCAACCAGCACCGCCAAAAACTCATCACTCACCAATTCAATTGACGGCACATTAACAAATTTTGCAAGCACTGCAGCTGCTACGAATTTCACAAATACCAGTGGATGGATCTTATCGGGAGCAACAGTAAATGTTCCTCTCGATTATTCAACCTATAGCTCTTCAAGTGCTTTTTTCTCAACAAGCAACAGTAATTATTATTATGGTGGAGCACCAACATTCTCAGTATACCAAGGACCGGATAGTACTTCTGTTACTGTTACAGGGCTATCTCCTAACACGTACTATAACTTTGGTGTATTCGAACGAAATGGAACCGCAGGAGACAATAACTATTTAACAAGCAGCTACGCAACTGCTGATGTACTTACCTCATCTGTCTCTGTTCCAACCATCACATCGTTCAGTCCTGCGTCCGGTTTTGTCGGATCAATTGTTACGATCAATGGAACAAATTTTAATCCAACAGCATCTAACAATACTGTTTACTTTGGCTCGACAAAAGCGACTGTCGTAACTGCCAATGCGGGTGGAACACAATTAACGGTAAAAGTTCCTCCCGGATCAAGCTTATCACCAATTTCTGTTACCAACAATACGCTAACAGCCTATTCAACAAAAGCATTTATTGTAACATCTCCATGTGGAAGTACAAACTTCTCTGCTACTACTTTAAATGCATCTCAATCAGCAACAAGTTATTATTCCTATAATGATGTTCGAGTTGCCGATATGGACTTAGATGGCGCTCCTGATCTAATTGGATTATATCCTTATAGCTATACAGCTGTAACAAGAAACACATCCGTTGGCGGCACTGTCAACTTAAGCTCTACACCCTATTATCTTTTCAATACTTACGGAATAACAGAAGATATGGATATTGCCGACTTAGATGGTGACGGAAGAATTGATGTTGCCATGTCGAGCACCTATAACTCTAATTCATCTTTTGTTGTAAACAAAAATATTAGTACTCCTGCCAATATTAATTTTGGTACACTATTAGAGTTCCCGGGAAACACAGGTTATACAACCAGTGACATCGCCATTGCCGATCTTGATAAAGATGGGAAACCGGATGTGATCTTAAGTCACACCAATAACATTATTTCTATTTACAGAAATATCAGTTCTATTCACAGTATTCAATTTGCACCTAAAGTAGACATCGCATTAAGCGGATCTGCAGCTATCAATAGTATTGCTGTTGGTGATATTGATGGCGATGGAAAAATGGATATTGCAACTGCAGGTGGAAGTGGCTCTATGATCAACACCTTAAGAAATACAAGCACTGTAGGCTCTATCTCTTTTGCTGCATTTGGCACTACCACATTAAGCGGAACCATCACAGGTATTTCCATTGGTGACATTGATAACGACTTAAAAGCAGATATTTTATATGGTGCATCAGCTAGTACAGTTGGAATTTTAAAAAACAACTCAACGGTTGGTACGATCAGTATCTCAACAACACCTACCACCATTTCAACATTAGCCAATACACCGAATGAAATGAAATTAGGTGATATTGATGGTGATGGCAAATTAGACATCACTGTTGGCTATTCAAGTGGAACTCAAATCTCTATTTTCAAAAACAATAGCGTTGGTACATTCTCTATCGCTACAAAAAATGACTTCTCATTAATTGGTGGTGCTTCCACTCCAAATGCAGTTGCTTTATGTGATATGAATGGTGATAACAAAACAGACATTGTATCTGCCGGCAATGCTCAAAACATGTCCTACTTCCAGAACAACATCAATCCATTAGTTTCGGAGCCGACAGTTTCTGCTAGTTCACTAAACTTTAGTGGAACCACTACTACACAAACTACATTAAACTTTACGGCTGGTAACGGTGCAAATCGTGTGATCTTTGTCCGTGCATCCACATCAGCAGCCTTTGCTCCTACAGATGGGGTAGGTTACGTACCTAACACGATTTTTGGAAGTGGTAGTGATATTGGCGCTGGAAATTATTGTGTGTATGATGGTAATAGCAATAGTGTTACTGTAACCGGTTTACAATCTAATACAAGTTATGTATTCACTGTTTACGAATATAACGGAGCATTGAATTGCCAGTACAATTACTTGATCCCGGGAACATCCGGCACATCAACTGTAACAACGAATAATACAACACCTACATTGACAGCGATTGCAAATCCTTCTGCTATTTGTCAGAATACAGGATTACAAACCATCAATTTAAGTGGAATTGGCACAGGTGCAGGAAATGAAGTTCAAACATTAACCGTTACAGCTACATCCAGCAATATTGGTTTGATCCCACATCCAACTGTAACATATACAAGTCCGAATGCTACCGGATCATTATCTTATACTCCGGTAAATGGAGTATCAGGAACAGCGATCATTACTGTTACTGTTAACGATGGAGCAAGTAACAATAATATAGTAACCAGAACATTCACAGTTACAGTTGATCATTTACCTACTACATCTGTAGCAGGAACAAATCAACAAATTTGTCCAAGTGTAGGAACCTTAGCAGGTAATACGCCTGCATATGGAACAGGATTGTGGACCATTATTGCTACTACCAATGGTGCCATTACAATTACAGACGCTACCGATCCTACTACAACTGTTAACAACTTTAACATCAACGACTCTGCTACCTTCCGCTGGACGATCAGCAACGGGGCTTGTGCAAGCTCAGGGAATAATGTAAGAGTGAAACGTATCAGCTGTCCTACAACAGCCGACTTTACAGTTAACTCAACATCCGAATGTTTAAATATTAATCCAACTGTTACGTTCACCAATGCATCTATTGCATCAGGAGCAACCATTATCAGCTGGAACTGGAGCTTTGGTGCAGGAGCTTTCCCTGCGAATGCAACAGGTGCCGGTCCGCATACAGTAACTTATTCTACAGCCGGTGCAAAAACAATTGTACTTTCTGTTCAGGATAATTTAAGTGCTACTGATACCGAGATCAAAACAGGGTTTGTTACTATCAATGATGTTCCTGAACCGGCAACAAACATTTCGGGATCAACCACTGTTTGTCAAGGACAAACAGGAGTAAACTATTCTGTTGCAGCAGTTAATGGTGCTACAGGATATACCTGGAACTTACCTACCGGAGCAACATTAATTTCTGGAGTTAACACCAATAGTATTACTGTAGATTTTGGAACAAACGCTATCTCAGGAAATATTTCAGTAAGAGGAACCAACACTTGCGGTAATGGAACATTATCGGCCAACTTCCCTGTAACCGTTAACCCACTTCCTGCTGCTGCCGGAACTATTTCAGGAAATGCTTCTGTGTGCGAAGGAACAAATAGTGTTGCCTACAGCATCCCTGCTGCTGCTAATGCTACTTCCTACACCTGGAATATCAATGGTGGTGCAAGTATTATAACAGGTTCAGGCACAAATGCCATTACAGTTAACTATCCTTTAGGTGCAGTTGCAGATGGAACACTTTCTGTATATGCAACAAATAGCTGCGGTAACGGAACGAGCAACTCTATCAATATAAGTATCGATTCATTACCTGAAGCGGCCGATCAAATTGCAGGTCAAGCTTTGATCACGACTTGTCCATCTACAACAGGTGTTCAATATTCAATTCCATTGGTAAACAATGCAACATCATACAACTGGACTGTTCCAACAGGTGTAAACATTACATCCGGAACAGGAACCAATGTGATAACTGTTGACTACACACCAAGTGCAGTTTCAGGTAACATTACTGTTACACCAAGTAATACGTGTGGCGATGGAGCAATGTCAACTTTAGCCGTAACAGTAAATACATTACCTGATATGGCAGGAAGTATCTCCGGAAGCGATTCCTTAACAGTTTGTCCTGCTTCCAATGGCATCAACTTCTCATTGGCTTCGGTATTCAATGCTGATTATTACATCTGGTCATTACCTTCAGGTGCAAGCATTGTAAGTGGCGACAGTACGAATAGCATCTCTGTAAATTTTGCTGATACAGCTCAATCCGGAACCATCACGGTTACTCCAACCAATGCTTGTGGTACAGGAACTCCTGCAACATTCACCATTTACATTGATCCTGTTCCTACACAAAACTTATGTATGGTAACAGTAGATGATGTTTCATTGTATAATAAAGTGATCTGGGAAAAACCGGTAACAACAGCTATCGACAGCTTTAGAATTTACCGCGAGATCACCAGCTCATTTGTTCATATTGCAAGCGTGCCTTATGATTCATTGAGTGAGTATGTAGATGATACATTTGCTCCATTAGCGGATCCGAACACCACAAATTTCCGTTATAAAATTTCGGCAGTTGATACTTGTGGAAATGAAGGTGCATTGAGCGACCATCACCGTACTATTTTCTTACAGGCGAACCAAGGTGTAGGTAATGTGATCAACTTAAACTGGGTTCCTTATGAAGGAGCTACAGTAACTTACTATTACATTTTGCGCGATACATTAGGTTCTGGTGTATTTGAAGTGATCGACTCGGTACCGGGATCAAATACAGTTTATACGGATCTGAATCCACCGATCACACAAAGCAGTGTACGTTATGTTTTAGAATGTAACTGGGCAACTACTTGTTCTCCAACACGTGCAACGATAAACACCACCCGTTCTAATATTAAGAGTGCAGCATACACAACTATTGGAATTGCTGAAGTAACCTTGTTAGAGAACGAAGTGAATGTGTATCCAAATCCTACATCAAACACTTTAAATGTACAATATCCTTTAGGATTTAAAGACTATACTATTGTGATGTTTGATGCATTGGGTAAAGTGGTGTATAATGAGCAATTAAATGATGATTCAAGAACAACAGGAAGCAATATCAAACAAATAAATGTGGAGAGCTTCGCGAAAGGAATGTATATTCTAAGCGTACAAACCGCTTATGGCAGCATTCACAAACGTGTGGTGATCCAATAATTTAGAGATAATAAAAAAGAGGCGGACAAAATTGTCCGCCTTTTTTATTATTCATTATACTGATAAAAGATCCCTTTATCGAAAGGTGTCCAAAAGCAAGCTTTCATCCCAGAACTTTTAATCGCCTCATTAGCCCAGGTATTACAAGTATAGAACAAACTGTAAGTTCCTTTACCTTCATAAAAAGCATCATTATGAAAGTAAGCAGAATTCCCTATCCGGATACTCTCTCCGTTCAAGTTCTTCTGAAAGCTATTTTCAATAAATTTCACTAAAAGCAGGTATTGTTCCGGAGAGATACACACTTTCTTACAACGCTCCGATTCTTTAGGCTGATAATAATAACTCACATGCATAGCGGTTGAACTCAAAAAGAACAATGCTTTTAAAGCGGTAGAAAATTTTAGATCGGCCCAGGTCTTTGTTTGTATGTAAAATCCTTTATCACCCCAGCCGAAGGCAACAAAACGGGCATCGGGACTACCCGACCGGGTGTGGCCGGGAGAAACAAAAGTGTTCCAATCTTTTTGATCATTCCTCAATGGAACCACTACATCGGTATGAACACCATTGGATAATAAATAGATCTCAACGCCATCCTTTTGGCATTCCGCAAAGGCAGGATTTACAGTTTGAAAAGAATAAAACACTGCCGTAAAAAAATAAATAAACAACAGTACAAAAACAGACAAAACAGATTTCATAAAGAAACGCATGCTTTTTAATAGCAAACTTTGAATGGAAGTAAACATGAGGATGGGATATTTGCTGATAGAACGCAAGGAAAGATATAAAAGTATGTATGCTCATTTTTTCATTATCTTCGAGTTTGACAAACCATTAAACCATGATCGATTATAGCAATTGCAGCATTGAACACGTTTCGGTGCACCATATAGGTAACAAAACAAATGGAGAAGACTTGATCCTATCCAAGTCACCACTGGATATTTCGGATGAACAACTGAAAGACCTGCTCATGCGGTTCTTCATTTTCCCGATGACCTCCAATGAGTTGTTCAATTTCACATTCAGCAATCAAAATTTTAAATTAAATCCGCTCTATAATTTTGCTGTACAAACATTCGATGATGCAGATAGCTTTCACGAGCAAAGCAAAGACATCAGCAAACACTTATTTGAAGTATCCAATCATCCGCAAATTAAAGCAGGCGACTTGTTCATTGCTTATTTCAAAGGCATTGGCATTGATGAAAAAACAGTGAATGCCATTGGCATCTTCAAATCCGAAAACAAACAGAGTTTTTTGAAACTGGATAAAAAAGGTCAAAACTTTTTATTGGATCATGAAGATGGTATCAACATCGAAAAATTAGACAAAGGATGTTTGATCTTTAATACCGACCGTAAAAATGGATTAAAGATCTGTATTGTAGATAAATCGAATCGCTCATCGGAGGCGCAGTTCTGGAAAGATACTTTTTTAATGCTCAAACCTTGTGCCGATGAATACCATCATACCAAACAATTCTTGGATATCACTAAAAATTATGTAACCAAACAGTTGACAGAAGAATTTGAGGTGAGCAAAGCCGATCAAATAGATGTATTGAACCGCTCCATGCAGTATTTTAAGAACCATGAAACATTCGACAAACAGGAATTTGAAAAAGAAGTGCTACAAGATGCCGGTGTGATCAAATCGTTCAGAAAATACGATGAAACTTTCCGTGAAGAAAATGATATTGAGCTGGACGATACATTTGACATTTCCACACAAGCTGTAAAAAAACAAGCTCGCATTTTTAAAAGCGTTTTAAAGCTGGATAAAAATTTCCATATCTATATCCATGGCAATAAAGACCTTATAGAGCAAGGAGTTGATAAGGATGGCAGAAAATATTACAAGATCTATTTTGATAAGGAGTTTTAACCTAAAAAGCAACGACATTAGTTTACTTTACAGTTTAACAAGACCAAGTAGGCTGATCTTCAAAACGAAAGAATATAATATCCGATTGGGAAATTACTTCACCTGCTAAATAACCAAATGCATCTATTCCCAAACATGATCTATTCTCTGCTTCCACAATATGCCATTTACTAATACAAGGCTCATCCGCATCATCTTTGAACCAACCCATTATAAAACCTTTTAAACATCTTCCCTTCTTTAGAACAAGTTCTACTTTTGCATGAGGATGCAATTTATACTGCTCATACAGTAATTGCGAATGCTCTTGTTTCATCCTGCATCAAGCTAGTGTATTATTCTCCCGGACCAACTCAATTTTTGAGATCGGTTGATAAACCAGTGGCACTTGTTCTACCACCACATCGCATTTATCCAAACCAAATGCTTTTTCATCACTCAGTCCATGACGTTTTAAAAGGAAATACGTATTCAATAAAATGCCATCACTCAAAGCAAATTCATTTTCTACTGATAAGAATTTTTCGATCACCACAAATTTAAAATCGGGTTCACTGTTGTATTTTGAGGAGCCATCGGGACGAACATGCAAATTGAGTTCTTTATTCTCAATTAAAGCTTGAACAATTTTTTTGAAATACAATTCCGTGCGTGGTTGCACACGAAAACCAACATTTACAGTTACTTTGATCACTTTATCATCTACCAGTTCGGAAACATCGTATGAAAGTGTATAAGGTTCATTCGTACGATGAATATGAACAAACCAATACACATCAGCCCGTTTAGGATTTTTTGAAAAAATAGAACGGATGATCTTCTCTTCAATTTCATGTCGATTATTTGCTTTGGTAAGATAGATCAGATGTGTAGAAAATTTCGGGATCGAATCATCTTCACTCAAATCTTTTATGGCATTCACATGGCGCCCCAGATCAATGAACTTGGTAAAACGATTACTGATCTTGCGCCCGGAATACACCGAATACATCACAAAAATATAGACAAGAGAGATCAGAATGGTGATATAACCTCCTTCCGGAAATTTTTGAATATTCGCAATAAAGAATGAGATCTCAATACTTCCAAACAATAGAACCAGCAAACCTACCAAGAGCTTGTTCCATTTCAATTTGAACAGTAAAAAGTAAGACAACAAATAGGTAGTAACCATCATGGTAAGAGTAATGGCTAAACCATAAGCAGCTTCCATATTCGATGAATTTTTGAAATACAATACCACCAGCACACATCCTGCCCACAACATAATGTTTACACTCGGAATATATATTTGTCCTTTTATTTCGGAAGGCTGACGCACAGCAACACGTGGCCAAAAGTTCATATTCATCGCTTCATTGATGAGCGTATAACTACCGCTGATCAATGCTTGCGAAGCAATAATGGCCGCTGATGTAGCAATTACAATTCCGGGAATTAAAAACCAATGCGGCATAATTTCATAGAAAGGATTACGACCTTCCAGCAATGTTCCTTCACCTTGTTGCAGTAACCATGCAGCCTGCCCCATGTAATTGAACAATAAACAGATCTTTACAAACATCCAGGTAATGCGAATATTCTTTCTACCGCAATGTCCCAGATCGGAATACAAGGCTTCTGCACCCGTAGTAGCTAAAAAAACAGCACCCAACAAAACAAAACCTTTAGGATATTCCGATAAAAAACGGATTGCATAAACGGGATTCAATGCCTTTACAATTCCGGGATATTCCGTGATCTGTGATATTCCTAAGATCAGTAACATGGAAAACCATACTAACATAGCAGGACCGAAAATGGCGCCCACCTTATGAGTTCCAAAGCGTTGAAAAAAGAACAAGCCTGATATTATAAAAATAACGATCGGTACTGTTGGTAAATGTTCCAATCCTTGTATGCTGGACAATCCTTCCACTGCTGAAGAAACAGAAATAGGAGGCGTAATGATGCCATCGGCCAATAATGTGGATGCACCAATAATGGTAGGGATCACCAGATATTTTCCATACCTGCGCACCAATGCGTACAAGGAGAAGATACCACCTTCGCCATTGTTATCGGCTTTTAAGGTCAGGTAAATGTATTTGAAGGTTGTTTGAAACGTAATGGTCCAGAATACACAGGAAATACTGCCATACACCAGCATTTCGTTGATAGGCCTGTCGCCAACAATTGCTTTTAAAACATAAAGCGGACTAGTACCAATATCGCCATAAATAATTCCAAGAGCGACTAACAGAGAGGCGGCAGTTATTTTTCTGCTAAGACCATTTTTTGCATTTTCCATACATCAAGATTTGATGCTGCAAAATTGCAAAGGATACTATCGGTAAAATGTAAAATTATGGCTCTGTTCTATAAAGAAAATATAAAGATGCGGAGATCAAACAAAACGGTAACCAATACCACTTTCGGTAATGATGTGCTTGGGCTTATTATGATCGTCCTCTATCTTTTTACGGAGCGTACCCACAAACACTCGCAAATACTGCGTTTCTGTTTGATAGCCAACACCCCAGATCTCTTTCAATAAAAATTGATGTGTTAACACACGTCCTTCATTCTTTGCAAAAAGAACCATCAAATTGTATTCGGTTGAAGTTAGTTTTAATACTTCATTGTTCTTTTTTACTACCCGTGCAGTCAGGTCGATCTGAATATTTCCACATTCAATCGTATTCGTGTTTTGCTGTGATTCATTCCTGCGGATTGCCGAACGGATACGCGCCAGCAATTCGGCCGTACGGAACGGTTTGGTCAGATAATCCGTAGCACCATTATCCAAGGCTTTTACAATATCATTCTCATTATTGAGGACTGAAATAATAATGATCGATTTATTGTACCAGGTACGTAATTCTTTTAAAATCTCATGTCCGCTTCTATCAGGCAAACCAATATCGAGTAAAATAAGTTCAGGAGGATGATTCGCAGCCAGCACAATTCCTTCTTTCCCGGTTTCTGCCTGCCACACTTTATAGTTGTTACTCTCCAAGGTTATTTCTAACAACTTGCGGATCTGCGGCTCATCATCAATAATTAGAATTTCGGCTTTATTCATTCTTTAAATTGTTTAAAAAAGAGGTTTCCGCAGGGATCTCTACTGTAAAAACAGCTCCTGCATCCACATTGTTTTTTAATGTGATGGCTCCCGACATGGCTTCCACAAAACCTTTTACAATGGACAAGCCTAAGCCACTTCCGCCTGTTTTGCTATTGGGCATGCGATAAAATTTTTCAAAAACCAATGGGATCTCCTTTTCAGGAAAACCATTTCCATTATCCGACACCATGATGAGGCATTTATCCATGGCATGCAATGCACTAACAGTAATTATTGAACCGGCCGGTGTATATTGAATTGCATTATGGATCAGATTATGCATGATCTGATCCAACAATCCGGTATCCAGCTTAAATAATGGCAATTGCTCATTGGGAACAAACACAATGGCATGATCGTTCACCGGATCTAATTTATGGATACAAGCGTTGATCAATTCATTTACATCACACCAATCACGTTTAGGTTTTAACATTCCGCTTTCGAGCCGGCTCATGCTCAAGAGGTTTTCTACCTGACGATTCAGGCGGATACTTGCTTTATCAATTTCTGAAAGCAGTTCTGTTTCGTGCTTGGGTGTTAATTTATCCTTTTCCTCTTTAAGTGTATCTACAGCACCCAAAATGGTAGAGATAGGAGTACGTAATTCGTGCGAAAGTGAGTTCAAAAGTGTATTGTATAATTTGATCGTATTTTCTTTTTCTTCTTTATCTCTTGCTTTTTTCTCGGCTTCGCGTATTTTAAAAGTTAATACGGCATTGACCAATGCAATAAAGAAGTACAGTAGAAACATCAATACATCTTCGGCATTGTGAATATGAAAAGTAAAAATAGGAGGAATAAAAAAGAAGTTCCAGATGATGGCACTCAATATGGCAGCTATCAAAACCGGTAAAATTTCGAAGAGCATAGCAACAAAAGAAACGGTCATGAGTAAAATTAAAGCCACCACACGGTAACCAATAATATTGGAGGTGTAGAAACAAGCCACCGACACAAATAACACCAGCACAATGCTAATGATGTATTGTGTAGATAAGGGATATTTGCGGGTGTTAAATAATTTCAACTATTGGTAATTTACAGAGCAAAGGTAGAAATAAGCCTATAAAGAATTTATAAAGATTCGGAAAGAATCACATGAGTCTTTTAACAAAAACTAAAAACCTTCCCAATTTTTAATTATCTTCGAATTACCGAAGGTTTTCTCTCCGAAAAAGCGGAACGGAAAGGAAAATGATTAGTTGAATTATAGTTCTCACCAAAATTTAACTACAATGAATCTAAAACGTTTCCTTTTAGTCGAATATTAGCATTTGCAACTGAATCTGCTATGTTTCTAGGGGCAATGGTAAAAGTATCATAATGTATTTTTTTACCATTTTTGCCCATTTTTGAGCCTGATGATATGTTGAAAATAAATATCTCAGATGAATTTAAGGCAATTTTATTATTCATTATTGGTAAAAAGAAATTAATTTCTCTCACTGTTTTTCCAAAGCTGTTTTTATAATAAGCAGGCATTATTTTTCCTGAATATCTGTTTTCATTTTTCACAAAAAGCACACCTGACTCTGGAATTTGATAGACAATTGTGTCTGATTTTTGAATAGCATAATTAAATTTTGCTTGATCAAAAACAACTAAAACCGTTCCAACAAAATTATCCGGCAAATGATATTCCACATATTCCACGTCTTGCTTACATGAAATAATCATTGATATCATAATAAAACCATATATTTTTCTCATCAGATTCCGAATTTATCTAAAGGATACAAAATTTAAATTATTTTACTAAATCTCCCTTTTCATCATATTCTTCTTCTTTTATAAATTCTCCTTGCTCATTATAATATTTCCATTTACCCTGTTTGAAATCTCCATTCCTAAATCCTTCATTTTTGAGCTTTCCATTTTTATAATATTCTTTGCAGCCACCCTGAAACCCCTCTAAATCCCATGTGCCTTCAGCAATTTTTTGATTCAACTTTGTTACAAAAATTGAATACTTGTATTTTGTTTGACTTGAACAGCTATAGAACTTTCCAAAATTAAAAGCATCAGAAACAACTAGTCCATCTTTTTTTGCCTTTATATTCTTACAATAGTAAATGGTATCATTTAAAAAGTATCCAGCATCGATTTTTTTTCAATTTGGAGAGGAAAATCCTCATACTTAGACAAATAAACATAAACGGTATCATGGCATTGAATACTCTTTTGAGCATTAGAAAAATATGTACAGCCAAAAGTAAAGAATAATAAAAATTGTTGATATTTTTTCATGTTAACTATAAATCTAGTTTATTAGTTTCACTTATTGGATTGACTTTATCAATTTTCATAAACTAGGTTAAAAAAATAAAAGTTCTAATGTAGATTAATCCTTTAAATATTTCCTTAGTTTTAGTAAGAGAAAAAGAAATCCGAAACAAAAAACAAGAACTGTTATCCCTAAACCAAAAATTGTGTTAATGTATTTATCATTTTCAAAAATGAGTTTCTTTCTATTTTCAAATTCGGCTATTGAAAATTGCTTTAGTTTATTAATATCTGTTTCTTTATTACAGTAGTCTATTTTATCCCCAATTAGGACATTTACAGCGCTTGGCAACATATTTATTCTCCAAAATGTTTTATACAAAATCACACCTGAAAAACAAATGATACTAATATTTAATAGAATTAGTGTAACAAAATATACTCTTTTAATTTTCATTTAAATTAATTTTAAAATTACACAATACTCAATTTATCTGAAACCATTATCTAAATCACATCCTGAGAAAAGCATAAAACATTCCCTCTTACTTAACAATAATTATAATAATTAACATTTTGTGCTAAGTAATACTCGAATCTATTTCCTATTTTAAAGAATCTACTATTTCGTCTGTCATTTCAATCTCTAAATCAGAAATATTTTCAATTAAGCAATTGTAAGTAACAAAAAGTACAATTTTTTTTGTACGCTTTAGAAAAATATTCCAAAACCGTTTTTCATCACTAAATTTAGCATTAATAGTATTTTTATCAATAGATTTTAACATCATATTTACAGTATACATTGGGAATTGATCTTTCAAATAATCTAAAAATAGATCATTTAATTCCGTTTGATGCTGCAATTGCAAATTATATGTTGTTATTTGCACAACTCCATTTCCCTTTTTTTCATTATAAATCAACGTCATTCCTGACATTTCTTTAAGAATCCAATCACTAGGATATTCTACTTCAAATAATTCTGTTTTTGTGATCATATATGATTCCTTTTCTAAAATTCTTTTCACTGTTAGTTGACTTACTGGGATGACATTAATCAATTTTGAAATTTGTCTTTTCTAAAAAAACCAATTTTTCTTGTTTGCTAAAATCATAATACTGAACATCTATCACTATATAAATATCATTTTTAGATATTACTTTCAACACACAAGCATAATCTTGGCAAGGATCAAAACCCGCTTCATTATATATAAATTTATCGAATTGATTTGTTTTGAATAATTCCTTAAAACAACTAAGTTTTTCTTCAGTATAAATAAAAAAACCTAGTATACTAACTTCATCAATAGGAATATCAGGTAGTCTTTTTTTTGCAATATTGTAATAATATTTTTCTGCATTTGCAGGAGTAATTTTTGAAACATCAGGGAGTGGGGGTAAATTAAAGAGAAAAGAACTCAATCTTGTAAAACTTTTTGCTATTAATTGTTGGATTCTTATTATAA